>JANQSY010000027.1 GCA_028279065.1 Cytophagales bacterium | reverse complement strand
GATTCGATCAAAACCAATTGTAGTCCCACTGAAGACCACCATCCAAAGCGATCCAAACAGAGCCGGCAGGAGGAGATTGAAAATAATGAATTGTCTTACGGTATATCCATAGGCAATCCGGCCAAGGAAAAGCGCTGTCACCGGTGTCCATGCAAGCCAATTCGCCCAATTAAAAATTGTCCAGCTCCCAATCCACTCCGAATCAAGACTTTTATCCAGGCCCAAGCTCCTTGGCAGGAAATGGACAAGGAAGTCTATGCTTCCCTTAAATCCAAGCTTCAGCATCATGAATGTGGGTCCGGTCAGCAAAACAAATGCAGCAAGGACAATAAAGAACCTCATATTGATGTCGGAAAGCCATTTGATGCCTTTTTGCAATCCCGATACCGCGGAAGCAACGAATGCCCCCACCACAATTAGAGCGATGGCCCCGAAAAGAAACGGCTCCTGATCAAATTCAAGATATTTCCCTATTCCACCTGAAATAGTAAGTATTCCTCCTCCAAGTGAAGCTGCCATACCTGAGACCAAAGCAAACAAACAGATGATATCCGCTATCCTGCCGACTGGCCCAAAGGCCCTGTTTCCAAACAAGGGATATAGCATGGTAGAAACTGAGAAGGGCTTGTTGAGGTTGTAAAAACCGAGGGCGAAAACAAGACCAGCCATGGTGTAGATCCCATAAGGAATAAGGGTCCAATGCATGTACATGGTCGACATGGCGAAGATCTCCGGATCCGAAACCCCAACAGGCCCTTTGTGGATGTGATAAACCGGCTCAGCGACCCCCCAAAATAAAATTCCGGTGGCAATAGTGGTGCACAGGGTGATGGAAAACCATTGCCATTTGTTGAGAAGGGGTTTTGCCTTAGGTCCACCGATCCTCTTTTCGGCGATCGGGGAAAAAAGAGCAATGAAAACGATTGCCAGGAATGAAAAGGTAGCCCAAAGGAACAGCCATCCAAAGTATTTGATGATCCAATCTTTGGCTGCATTGACGCTGTACAAGAAGGCATCAAGGTCTATCAGGCTGAAAACCGATGCTGATATCAACAGGATCACCGGAGGATAAAAAACAAGAGGCTTTATTCCCTTCATGAAGGAAGAATCATTGGGCAAACCAAAGCTTATTTTTTTTATCAGAGTCAAAAAACTAGTGTGCTTCTCGCTCTTGCCGGATCCAGTCACTCACATTGTCATTTTGAGCGCCGGTGGATAATACTTCAAAAAAGATCAAAGATCTTCCCGGGAGTAATGGATAAAGGGAGTTGTCAGATCCCGAATTCCTTCGGGTAGTAAACCACTCCGGAGACCTCCTTTAACCCAGCTCTTCTAAGCTCCAAGGCCATAAAGGCTTCATCAGGGACATCGAAAGGGGCCCTGATACCAAACTTGGAGGCCGACTCGAATCCGAAACGCGGGTAATAATCCTTATGACCAAGAACGATCACAGATCCAAAACCCAGACCTTCTGCTCTGGTCAATCCATTTCGAATCAGTTCTCCCCCAAATCCCGTTTTCTGAAATTGAGGCAAAATAGCCATGGGTGCAAGGGCTAAACTTTCGAAAACTTGGTCTTCAGCCTTATGGATTGAGATCCTGGTAAACAGAATATGGCCAATCAAATTCTGTTCATGCTCGAACACCAAGCTTAGTTCCGGAATATATGCAGGAGATCTCCTCAATGCATCAACCAGTCTTGATTCATCCTCCTGACCAAACGCCAGTTTATGGATCTCGTAAATTGATCCCTGGTCTTCTTTTTTCTCAACCCTGATCATAAAAAAAGGTCCCTAAGGCCATATTGAGAATTAATTAACTGCAATGGAATTTTGCAGGGAACAAAGATGAGGGCAAAGATTCTTTTGAATTCAAGTTTTTCACTTGGGGTGAAAATGGAAGATCAGCGGTCAAATAAGCCATCCTATCCTTGGTATAATATCCCCTTGGTATTGAAGGATTTAAGGCCTAGTTTGGCTCGCTTTCAAAATTAATCAGATGATCAGGATCTTACTTTTTGTCATTGCTGTTTTCCTTTTCCAGGCCTCCAGAGCACAGGAATTCACCAGATACGATACCCTGCGAGGGTCCATAACCCCGGAAAGGGCCTGGTGGGATCTTCAGCACTATACATTGGAGGTGAAGGTTGACCCAAAAGAAATGACTATAGAAGGAAGCAATACTATAAGGTATAAAGTGATATCCGAACCGAAGCGCATGCAGATAGAACTGCAGAAACCTATGGTATTGAAGAAGGCTGTTTTCAAGGGCGAGGAGATCGAGTTCGAAAAGGATAGGGCTTTTCATTTTTTAACGATTCCCGAACAAATAGTAGGGCAGGAGTATGAGGTTGTCCTGAGTTTTGGAGGGAAACCGAGAGAAGCCAAGCATCCGCCCTGGGATGGGGGATTGACATGGTCAGTGGATTCAAATGGTGTTGATTTTATTGCCAATTCCAATCAGGGCCTGGGTGCCAGCGTCTGGTGGCCCAATAAGGATCACGCGTATGACGAACCGGATGAGGGAATAATAATGAAGGTTGAGGTGCCGGAAAACCTGATGGACGTATCCAATGGCCGACTTATCAAGACGGAACATAACAAGGAAAGGGGTACCAAGACCTACACCTGGCAGGTAGTGAACCCGATCAACAACTATGGAGTGAACGTCAACATAGCAGACTATGTGCATTTCAGCGAAAAGTATGAGGGGGAGAAAGGAACCCTTGACATGGATTATTATGTGCTGAGCTATAATGAAGAGATAGCCAAAAAACACCTAAAAGATCAGGCTGAGAAGACCATGGAGGCATTTGAGCATTGGTTTGGCCCCTATCCTTTTTATGAGGATGGATATAAACTGGTGGAAGCCCCATATCTGGGCATGGAGCACCAAAGTTCAGTGACCTATGGAAATGGATATCAGATGGGTTACAGGGGTCGGGGTTCCAAATGGGGAATGAAATTCGATTATATCGTGATCCATGAATCAGGACATGAGTGGTTTGCGAACAACATCACTCATATCGATCCCGCGGATATGTGGATCCACGAAGGCTTCACCAATTATTCAGAGGCCCTGTACGTGGATTACCATTTTGGAAAAGAAGCGGGGGAAGAGTTCATTCAGGATATTTATCAATGGAGCATCAGCAATCGTAAGCCTATTATTGCGAATTACAATGTCAATCAGGAGGGGTCCGGTGATATGTATGCCAAGGGGGCGGTGATGTTGCATATGGTCAGGCAGATCATAGACAACGATTCATTATGGAGGAACATATTGCGTGGTTTGAACAAGGATTTCTATCATCAATGTGTTAGTTCAACACAGGTTGAGGAATATATCATCGAAAAATCAGGTAAGGATCTTGCGAAATTCTTTGATCAGTATTTGCGGGATACCAGAATACCCACCTTGCGTTATGCAGTAGGAAATGATGGAACCCTGTACTTCAAATGGAATAATTGCATTGAAGGATTCGATATGCCCATTGCGATATGGGTTGATGGTGAAAAGCAATGGGTTGTCCCCAATGACCGCCGTTGGACCAATATTGAAACCGAAAAAGAGGATCCGCAAATGACAATCGATCCAAATTTTTATGTTACGGTGATTAATCCGTATTCCAATCCGAAATAGGAATCACGATTTGCGGGAAGGACCGGGTAATGACAAGCATTTCCTTTGTCGTTATTCCGGTGCTGGTTTTCTTTATCCTTTGAATCATTCTATCGAACTCCAATTTTGGAAATGGAAGCTGGAATGGGTGTGATAAAAATTGATGCAGGAAACTTTAATGAGAAGAAGCTAAGGCCCTCTCCTTTGATATTCTTCAAGCTTCTTTGAGTTTTTGACAGCATTTTGTAATTTAATGATTTCCTGGCTTGTCTGACATGATTGACAAACCTTAAAAAAGTGAGCCATGAGCCCTTACTATACATGTTACCAAAAGATTTTATCTCCATGAAAAGTGTCTTTTCTCTTTTCCTTTTAATCTCATTATCTCTCCCATCGTTTGGACAATGGATATCAGTTGGAGATGGGTTTTTTGGCAACTCTATCAGCCAACCAAATCCTGGGACGGTTCTTGATATTGAAGTATTTAAGGGAAACCTTTATGCAGTGGGTGAGTTTGACTCCATAGGTAGTCATCCAATTAAAAATTATGCAATGTGGGATGGACAAGATTGGCAACCACTTCCAATGACAGGAAAAGCAGAAATCTTAAGGGTATTTGATGATGAGTTAATTATGGCAGGAAATACTGGCCTTTTTCTTCCATATATCGATAGAAAGATGACCAAATGGGATGGCCTTAACTGGTCCCTTTTAAGTGATTCTTCAATTTCATCTCCTGGGAATGAATTTCCTATAAATGCTTTAATTGAATATAGATCAGAGTTACTCATTGGAGGAGCCTTTTTTGGGTTTGGAAGTACTGAATCAAGGAATTTCATTAAGTATAATGGCTCCAACTTTGTTAAGGATTCAGTATTAAGTGAACAGAATTTATGCAATGTGGCTGATTTGGATGTGGAAAATGAAACCCTTATTCTTTCAGGGCCATGCTACAATCAAATACCCCCCATAACTCGTTCAATATACACTTATTTGGATAGTTTAGTGAACACAAATATTGACCTTCCGGGTAATTTGATTGTCTATGCTGGAAATGTTTTCTCCGGAAATAAACTTCTCGATTTAACTTCTGGTACCTCAACATTCTTTCCAATTTCAGGTAGCTTTTCTGGGGCGTATAAGGTTTTTAATGGATACTTATATACAGTGGGAATGACAGGGCGAAATATTCAGTATTTAGATTCGAACTTGAACATTTTTCCAATAGGAGACACTTTGCCGTTGGGAAGTGAAATTTCCGCAATAGAAATATTTAACGATGAATTAGTTATCTGTGGTAAATTCGAATTTCCAGGCGAACCAGAGAAGACTAGTTTGGTGAAACACGGAAACTCATTGCCTTCTTCGATTCAAGAAGAACTCAGCTCAAATGATTTTAGTATTTATCCCAATCCAACAAGTGGTCTATTATTTGTTAATTCTAATGTTATTTTGAATGATGTAAAGGTTTTCAATTTATTGGGAGAGCTGGTATTTCAAAAATATCCGTTTTCTAATGAATTTGAATTTGATCTTAGTTTCCTAGGTCCGGGAATTTTCCTTGTTTATGTTTCCTCTGATTCATCTATTAACACTTCTAAAATCGTAATTCGTTAGTTTGTCCAAAATGAAGAAATGCCTTAAACTTTTTATTGGGATCTTCCTACCATCATTGTCCTTCGCCCAAAATCCAGCTTTAAGTGAGGAAGAACCTCAATGCAAAGTGGAGTATACTGGAGAATATGAATGGTATGTCTATCAAGATCATTTTAAGTGGTTTGACAGCATTTATGATATTGTAGGCAGCAAACTAAGAACTGGACCTTGGGGTTCCGGTGGAAAGGATTACATTCTTTCTTATGAAATTGAAGTTGTTGGATTTCCTTTTATACCTGATTTACCATCCCATTTTCCTCCACAAGTTTCAACCGCCGATCGGGAATTTAAAGTCCCTAATTCTAATCTTTTAAATGGAGATGTTTTTGAAAATGTTTATTCAGGAATAACAGCAGATCTATCAACTTGCACTCCTGGCATTCTTGATTTCAATTTGCTGCCCATTTGGCGTCACAACAAAAGAGCCATAGAAAATTTAGGTCCTGATATGGTCGATGGTGATTTTCCAAAAGAGCACGGAAAGGTTAATTGGGAGGCATTTGGGCCTGGATATAATTCCGCATTGGCTTCTATTTTTTTCAAAGTTAGATGCTTGGGGCCTGAATTAAACAGAAGAATATATTTCCCTCATACTGCCCTAAAGCATACAATAAATTTTCACTGCGGTAATTCAATAACTGATCCCATAGTAGAATCAATAAGTTTCGTGGTCGATCATACTTGGGAAAATCCGGAATATCCTTGGGTTGACTTTAATTTTTCTGAAGCCTCGCAAGCCGTACAATACGATATTGATTTCAGCGTAAGTGTCGCTGAAATTGCTCCCCATTCTTCAAATTTAAGTGGCTTCAATGAAGTAATTAGTCTAGACGGAAATCCCTATTGGACAACTTTTAAGACCTGTGATGATCCGGCAAATTGTGATTGTGGTTGTGTCGCCTATTATTGTGATTCTGAGATCCAAAGTTTAGATTATTTTCCATACAGGTATAATTCTGGAACTTGTGGGGATTTAAATCACGACCCTTCAAATCAATATCCCGAAGAATTTCCTTTCGAACAGGGGGTTAACCCCCGAAGCTATATCTCGTTCTCTCCAACAACATTGGTGTTTTACCAAGGAACGTGGATGGAAGAAAACAGATGGTCCGCAACCAATACCAATGGTCTGCCACATAAATATATTTTGGATAATCCTTTTGACGTTTCAGTAATTAATCCAAATGAGAAAGTCATTTATAATCCAAGAGAAATTGAGCTTACAAGCAATATTGAGCTGGTATTTCCATCCGAATATATCTTTAAGACACCAGTTAAAATAATTCCTGAGTTATTTAACTACCCCTCAGACGCAGAAATTCAGCAAGCCCTTTCTGAGCTATCTATTTTTAACCTTGAATTTAATTCTGTGTTAGATATTCCATTTAATGCAAGACAGCAATCAAGATATATTATTAAGAATGGAAGTTCAGTCAAGATTGAGGATTGTGTTCAGGTATACGATTTAGAGTTCATCGATGATGGTGGAAGTGGAGCTGTGGTAGAATTTAATTCTGATAACCTTATATACAGAGGAGTTTCACCAATTCCTCAACATGGCGGTATCTATGTGGATCGAGTGCAATCGATGACTTGTGATCAAAGAACTAATATTCCTTGTGCCTACACATTCGAAGAAAATCATGAAATAACTTCAAATATTGATTGGACAAACAAGAAGTACTCCTTTTTTAAGAAGCTAATTGTAAAAAATGGTGCCACTTTAACCCTGAACAATTCAACCCTGAAATTCTCGAATTTTGATGCCACTGGCGTTGTTTCTAGGCTGGAGATTGAACCTGGTGGCAAGGTTGTAATGGAGAACGGATCTGAGCTTACCAGCTATCTGGATTGTGGTTTTTGGGAAGGAGTATTTGTTTATGGAGATCCTTTTGCTGACCAGCAAACAAGTAGCCAAGGGGAGATCAGGATCACAGAAGGGAGCAAGATCACTCATGCTGAAATTGCTATTAATTCAGGGGAATCCCTCTATGGTGGTGGAATTATTTGGTGTGATGGAGCAGAATTTACCAATAACCTTTTGGACATAAAAATAGGGGAATACAATTACGCTACTTCTGCAACGAAGATCATGAATTCAACTTTTACGCCAGGCCAACCTCTTCAAACCTTCGGTTCCCAGAAGAGCTCATTTATCGAGGTTTACAAGCATTCTGATCCGTTGATCTCTGGAAATACCATATTTGGGCAAAGCATAGAAACCGGAATAATAAACTTTGGCGGAGAAATTCAGATCAGTGATAACACATTGAATTCCCTCTTGCTTGGGATCAAAGCCCAATCCTATGGGGGATCAAATCCTCAATCCCATATTTCTGGCAATTCAATTATTTCAAACTATGTAAGTGGAAGCGGTATCTCCGCCAGCAATGGGAATAATGACTTTATCTCTGGCAATACAATTTCTCTGGGCTACTATAATTCGTTTGAGAATTTCGGAATAAAAAGCTCTAACCCTAATGGTGGAAATATTGCCAATAATACAATTTCCTGCACCAATGGTACTGAGACAACTGGAATTTTGGTTTCCAACTCTAGTGAATTAAACTCTGTTCATAAAAATGATATTGATGGTTTTTCAATAGGGATCCGGCTATCAGGTAATGGAGCAATGGTTTCCTGCAATGAATTGTCGAATTATGAAATAGGTATATCTGTAACCTCTTCGGGCACCTGGCCCGACATTGGAAGCTCAAATGAAGATTGGATGAATGAGTTTCTGGGAAATTGTGTGACTCAAAACTCAACAGATATCCAATTTTCTTTAAATCCATCTCCAATAGCTGAATATTTTTGGTCTTCCGGAAACCCCAATCCCCCAACATTTTCCTGTGTTTCCCCTACAAGTGTATTGAAAACTGCTTCTGGAGAGTTTGACTGTAGCGGTTCGGGTGGGGGTGGAGGTGAAACAGAATAGTTGATTTTACAACCCTACATTGGACCAATATCGAAACCGGGAAAGAGGATCCGCCAATGAAGATCGATTCCAATTTTTATGTGACGTTGATCAATCCGTTTCTTAATATAGAAAAGCAATTATAGGTAAACCTATTTTTTTAATGATATTTTCTTAAGTGAAATTATTCGTAATTATACTTTTTTTTAAGTTATTGTTTTTCTCCAATAATAAGGGACTAAAGTTTATAATTCAATATCAGGATACGACTATTAAATCAATCTCCCATTTTGATACTTCTGGTTTTTTGACCTTTTTCAAAAACACCGATTTATATGGCCCAGTTACAATGCTTGGAGGTCAATACGTTAATAATGATGGAAGTAAGAAGATGTCTATTTTTGGACATTCCAATATTGGTTTTACTATTTCAACGTATGAATACGATTCAGAGGGAAGGCAAACAAAAAGGCATGAGTACTTATCAAATCGCAGCTCGGAGGAGGGTTTTAGCTATATAAGAAATATAAGGAGCTTAAAAGAATTAAAGAATGATATAAATGTTTTGCAAATACTTGAATATGATTCAGCTGTACTAAGAGAGGAGTGCTCTTATGAGGGCCCTGAAGACAATTCCAGTTGTATTCGGTATTCCGATGAAGGAAAGGTTTCCAACGTTGTAACGGCAAAATTTGATTCCTTAGGCAATGAGTTGTTTTTTGAAGTAGATGAATTTACTACCAAGGAACATTTTGAATACCATTATAATTCTGATGGGTTGATTAAGACAAAATATAGAATCAATAATTTGACGGTCACAAATGAATATAGCACATATAAGTACTATAAAGGTAAGAAGCAAAAGCTAAAGGAAGAACTAGAAGTTAGCACTATTAGGACCTGTTCAAAGTTTTTCTATAAAAAAAATGAGACAACAATTAAGACCTATTCTAAGGAAAAACTAATTACTACCAAAGTTTTAAGATATAACAAAACCGGCAGAATAGTCTACGAGAAATTCACCTGGAACAATACAGGAAACTATTTAGAGTATACCTGGGAGTACGTCTATTGCTAGCATCTTATGTAGCTATTTGCTGAATAAGCCTGTAAACCGGGCAAAGAATTATTTAGTCTTACCCCAACGACCTCCGCTGGACCAAGGTCAAAACCGGAAAAGAGGATGCAGATATGAAGATCGATCCAAACTTTTATGTTACGGTGATCAATCATATTCTGATCCGAAATAGGAATCACGATCACCGGGAATGACCCGGTGATGACAATCATTTTTTTCGTCATTCCTGTGCTTGTCACAGGAATCTTGATTCAAGTATTGCTGTGATTTGAGTTAGAAGCCAAGATTTTAGAATAGGATCAAATCCTTTTCAATTATCCTCAAACCCCAAACTTCTCAAGTAGGCTTCGTTGTTTGAAGGCCTGCCAAGGAATTCTTCGACTGCTTCAACTATATCCCTTTGAGTTCCGTTGGCCAGGATCAGTTCCCTGTACCTTTTTCCGGTTGCCTGATCTCTCAGGCCATTTTCTTCAAACTGGGTGAACATGTCCTTGGCATAAACCTCAGACCAGAAATACCCATAATAATAGCAGGGATGAGTGTTGATGTGTATCCAGCATGCTTGAGGCTGGGTATTGTAATCGCTTAGCTCACCAAGACCGATCTCTTTATCCAGGTCCACCCAGAGCTGGTTTGTATTGAACTCAGAATCCGGATCATATTTGTCATAGAGACTCATATCATAAAAACAGCTCCTCTGTCCATATACAAGATCCAGTCCTGAACTCACATTTTTTGACGCCTTCATATTGTCGAACATCTCCTTGGGAAAGGGCTCCCCGCTCTCATAATGCCTGGCAAAGGAGTTGATGATATCAAAATCTTCGATCCAGTTCTCAAAGAGCTGGGACATAGCCTCAACGAAATCTGATTTTGAACTGCTCTGATAGGAGAATTCACCCTTCCAGGACATCCCATCCATAATATGCCCAAACTCATGAAAAAGGGTGTTAAGCTCTCGATAACTCAGCAAAGAAGGCACCTCTTCGGTGGGTTTGGTGAAATTCCCTAGCAGCATACTAACAGGCACCTGATATCCGTTTCCTGTTTCCCTGCCAGGAATCATGGGCACGCCATAAAACCAGGACTCCTTGTTCGGTCTGGGAAAAAGATCAAGGTAGAACATGCCCATCAATCTTTCTCCGTCATATACCCTGTACATCTCTACATCCGCGTGCCAGACAGAGGCGTTTTCTACCTTTTCGAATCTCACAGCAAGGACTTCCTGGTACAATTCCATCATACCATCAAGGCATTCCTGCATGGGAAAGTATTCGCGGATCAATTCATGATCCACATTGTATTCCTCCTTCAGGATCTTGTTCTGATAGTATTGGATATCCCAGGCCTTTATGCTTTCTCCCGGAACATCGGTTGATTTAAGCTCATTGAGCTTGACCAATTCCGTTTCAGCCTTTGGCTTTGCCCTGTCCATAAGGTCCTGGATAAAATTCCAAACCGTCTCAGGGTCTTTGGCCATTTTGGCGGCAAGATTATATCCCGCATAGGTCTCATAGCCCATTAGATCTCCCAATTCATCTCTTTTGATGACCAATTGATCCAGGATCTCAAGGTTTTTCTCCGCACCCCTGGTGTTATAAAGGAAATTGTATTGCTTCCTGGTTTCTTCAACAGAAGCGTTGTTCATCACAGGCTGCCGGGTTGCGGGCATCACCGGGATATCGTATCCACCTCTATCATTTTCATACTTGGATAAAAAGGACTCGGGGATTCCTGCCGCTTCCTCCTTTGAGATCGAAAGGACATGGTTGGCGGTATTCATGTTTTTTGAATACTCTGAGGTCAGGGCTGTTATTTCCGAATTCAGCTTTCTAAACCTTTCCAGATCCTGATCCTCAAGGGAAACACCGGCTCTTTCCATTTCAAAAATGATATCATCGACCAAAAGCTTTCTGTGCCCCTGGAGACCTTGGTATTCTTCACCATCCCTGAAGTTTACGAACTGCTGATAAAGTCCCTTGTCCGATGAGATATTGTTGTAGATCGAATCCAGCCGCTGCAATCCCTTTTCTCCTTCAGCCCTCGAAGCCGAATCCGGAGAGACCCAATAAAGCATATGGGTGATCTGATAGGCTTGGCCAAGGTCACCAGTCATTTTATCATAAGGAAAGAAGAGCTCTTCAAATGAGGGGTTTTCAAGACCTTTTATTTCCTCTCTGATCGCAACGGAGATATCCAGGGCGATCTGGGCATAGGCCTTGATGTCTTCGGATGTAATATTTTGAAAATCAATTGGTTGGTTCAATTCCGTTAGGAAGGGGTTATCAGGCAGTTTCACTTCGGATTGGTTTTGTGATGGATCGCAGGACAGAAGGGTCCCAGCCAAAATGAATGGAAGAAATAGTTTTCTCATAATCTTTTCTACAATGAAACTCGTGAAGATAACACCGAGCTAATTGGGCTGCAAATCCTTCATTCCCAGTCGAAAACAAAGGACTGCTAAAATCATGGTCAGCGGTGTAAAGATCACTGCCTCATACATGTTCTTTGACGCAATATTTCCAAGAGTATTCAATGCGAAAAGGCCTGAGAATAAAAAGAATACCATCCTTAAAAGGAGAGAGGTGCTTTTTGTTGCTCTAAGAAGAGTAGCTCCAAGGATCAGGAGGTTAATGGAAATTGAGAAGATCTCAAGCCTTATCATTTGTCCCTTAGATTCTAACCGGCCTCCCCAAACGGCATCATAGGGAATGATGGATGATATGATAAGGAGATGGTAAACCAGAATAACCGAAAGAAGAAAAATGATCGAGCGGGAAGCGAATTGGGTTGAGATCCTTTTCATCATTCCCGAATTTACTGGGATTTAGCTTTCAGGCCTTCTTCATGAAGAGTTTTCCGAAACGGACATAGAAATTGAAATTCGTACTGCCGTCATAGAATATCGACCTCTGATAGTACAGCATCCAATTGATGCCCCCGCCAAGAGTTAGTTGAAAGCTGTTCCTGATATTAAAATCAACTTTGGTTCCAAATCCTATGGTATGGATATTATGGTCCCCGAATTCCAACTGCTCTTTTGAAGACACATTATAAAACCCATTTTCTTCAAAATATACCTTTTGCGTCCCTAACCCATATCGATAGGATGGAACAAAATACCAACTGGTGGTTTTCCCATGTCGCCCTGAAAGCTTTAGGCATAATTCGAGGGGGACTTCGAGAAGATCTACCTGGTGCAAGTATTCCTGTCTGCTAACTCTGATCGAGTAAATACTGGAAGGTCGGTCAAGGAGGTAGGCTTGGTAGATATATATGCCGCTGGTTCTGGTGTGATATATCCCTGTTCCTAATCCAAACCAATGGTTAAAATAATGCTCATAGACTGCCCCAAATGACCTGCCCATTCCCAGTTCATTTTTGTTTAGGCGATTTAGGTTGGCATTAATGCCCATTGATAACCCGACCACATCGGACTTGACCTGGGCCGAGGAAGCAAAAGCGAAAGAAGAAAGGATCAGAATAAGAATTGTCGATCTCATGCCATTGTTCATGTTCCATAAAAATAGGAATTATACTGCAATAGCTGGTTCATCCTGAAAATCAGAGTGTGGTGGCATCAAGTTGCCTTTTCCTTGCTTTTATTAGAGTCTTGAAAGTAATCGGGCCTAATCAATGAGCCCGGAACGCATGCTGACAACAGGTCCACTATATTTTCTGGCATTTATTGGCCTTGGCCTTTCCGCCTTCCTGATGGGAAGGTTGCTCAGGAAATTTATCAGTCTTGAGACTGGAAATGTGGTAGCCAATGAGGGGATTTGGATTTTTCTTGGCCACCTGATTTGTATTGCGCTCATCGCTGTTGTTGTTTCCCAAGGAAAAAGCATTTTCATCCTCTTCATTTTTGGAGCAATGGGCTTGTGGGCAATGGGCAAAGGTCAGGATCAAAAGCAAAGCCAGGATAATTCAACACTCCCGGATCGATGTAACCTGTTCATCCTCCTTGGTTCTGCGGTCTTTTCATTTGTACTTTTCCATTTCTACTATGTAAATCTGGCTGATTTCAGCCTGTTGGTTCCAGCTCCGGATTATATCAATTATGGAAACATGGCTGATTATTTGGTTCGATATGGGGTCGAATCCAACCTGTTCCAGTTTGACAAAACAAACCCCGGAGTTTTCCCATATCACTACCTTGAACTTTGGACCACAGGGGTGCTTTCTTTCCTTTTTGATTTACCAGAAGCATATGTCCTGGTACTTGTGGTCTACCCATTCCACCTCCTCTTTCTTTTGTTGGGCATATTCGGATTAGTCGAGCATTTCAGTAAATCCGATCGAAGGTGGTGGCACTTTTTATTGCCATTTCTATTGATCCCAAGTTCCGGTTTGTTCTTTGGTAGTCTGAATGGGATCCTCCCTCTGTACGAGGGTTCAGAGATCTTTGCCTACAACCCCTTGAATTATCATAAGTTGATCATCATCCAGGCTGCCCTGCTCTTTGCCTCCTTCCTTTTTTTGATAGGGGAAAAGAAGTGGTCCATTATGCTTTTAATAGTGATCGCGATTCTCTTTATCAGTGCTCTGCCCTCCGTCATCTTATTCCTCGGGGTATTGCTGTTGATAAAGATCTTGAGGCCTCGGAACATTCCAAATTTGACGCTGGGTTACCTATTTGCTTCTCTTGGCTTTTTAATACTTGTTCCAATATTCTATTTCCTTTTCGGAGAGAAAGGACTGGGTGGGAACGTGCTAGATCCGGATCGTCTGTTTAACATTTCCACTCGTATAAACGTTATTGCCGGGACCCTGATCCGCTACGCCTATCTTTTCTTTTGGATCATTCCTCTTTTACTAATTGTTTGGAAAAGAAGTCGAGGTTCAGGTTTAAGGGATCTGACGGGGTTTTCCTTGATGCTTTTTTTCGGAGCACTGTTTTGTTGGGCCACTTTGTTTTTTGCCAACAATTCAGTTCAGCTGTTTTCTAATATCGGAACACCACTTATAGGTGTTCTGATCATAATATCCTCTCTGTATTTTGTTTTTCAAATAGAAGATTTTCAAAAGCCCATGAACATGGTTGTCCTTGTCATCATTGCTTTGAGTATAGCTGTGACCTGGGCACATTGGTTTGATAAACCAGCAAAAGGGATATGCGATTCTGAATATTTCGAGACCCTTGCTTTTCAATCCCATGAACTAAATCCAATTGGTGCATTCATCCGCGATGCGTCTGATTATTCATCACCTCCTTCGAGATATCATACTTTCTCAGTGCAGGGCAGAGAAATGGGTCTGTTAGATGGAAAATATTTCCCGATTTCCCTTTCTGTTCATGCTACCCCAATCTCTTCTCCTCTACAAAGGCATTTAATTGAAAACTCTGTTTTTTTTCGTTTTTCCGGAGACGATGTTGCTGGCTCCCAATATGAGTTTATCAAGGAGTACAATGTGGATTATCTATTCCTGTCAAAAAAAGCGGATATGCCAGCCTCCCTCGATTCCATTTTCACTTTGAAATCAACTAATGATTGTACGGGAGAGAGATTCTACCTTAGGGATCAGGTGGCCAAAAAGGATTGATCAATAAATCCCTTAAGGATCTCGACCTGATCATGCCCCAGTTTTTCCCCGATCTTTCCGGCTTTGTACGCGGTAGCCATCAAAACAGCTGCGATAGGAAGGCCCCAGACGAGGTGAGAAAAATTTCCCAGCATCCACTTTGAGATGCCATAGAATGATAGGCTTAATCCCAGAGTGCCAATGGCCAGATAGATCAAGGTGAACATGGTCCAGACCGCTGGCCTGGGCCCGATCACTCCCTTTACTCTGGTCTTGGAAGCATCATCTTCATCCTTTTCGATCCTGAAACTGATCTGAGGAGACCAATAATGCCGGTCTTTCAGTGGCACATCAAGCTTTACCTGATCGCCCTCTATTCGAACCATAACCTTGCCTTCATTCTTCTTCTTTTGATCCTCCACCTTTCGGAACGCCTCCTCTTCAGTGATATTTATGGTAAAATCAAACCTTGGCCGAATATCCGATATGGTATGCTTCTCTTTCACTACTTATCCAGTTCTGCAAGTACCTTCCGGGCATATTCATTTTCAGGATTGTACATCAATGCCCGACTTCCAAAATGCCGACAAAGTTTTTCGTTTCCAAGCCGGTAAGCACATTCTGTTAGAAAAGCCATGGCTTGATCATAGATCTCGGTGCCTTGGGCGTCCTGAATAGTGATAATAAATCTGCTGATCTCAAAAAGAGCCTCATCCCAACGCTGATAATCCATATGAAGGGTTCCCAGCTTCCAATATGCTTCCCTAAACCAAAAATCAATGAAAAGGGTGGTGTCACTTCCATCACCCATCTTATCCAATTGCTCTACGAGTTCCTTGTATACTGAGTAGCTCTCATATTGGGTTTGTTTGCCCCAATAAAGAGCCTTTGCATAACTGTATTTGATAAAGGGGTTATCTGGTTCGTTTTTATAGGCCTTTTTTAAGGCCTTTGCTGCCTTGCTATACTTCTGTTCCGTGTAAAGCTTTTCAGACTTGACAAGGGCCTTCTCAAATTTCTCAGACCTCGGAGTGGGAAATGGTTCTATCCTTCCAACATTCTCACTGGGCTCTGAAGCATCCACTCCAGGGGTAGTGGAGTCAATGATTACATGAAAAAATACAATATTGGTAATGGATGAGGGTAGAGCGGCGTCCGGATTATGAAGGTTATAATATAATCCCGGGACTTGAGATCTTGCTCCGGTTGAAGCTATGACCAATAATAACCCCGTTAAGATCTTGGTTCTCACAGTGACCAAAATAGAGCAAAAACTTTTTCCTCCGAAAGAGAGGACTTTGACGAACGGAACTTCCGTTCAAACAATTTTTTATTGCGAACATCAATGAATCCCTATTTTCGGGGCTTGACAAAAAAGATTGAAATGTTGAAAAGGATACTAATCGCGCTAATTTTTGCCCTTCCTTCGACTTCCTTTGGCCAGAAGGTGAACATGGATCTGTTTGAAAACATGAAACCAAGGAATGTAGGGCCTGCAGGGATGTCGGGAAGGGTAAGCTCAATTGGGGTAGTTGAGAAAACACCCGATGTTATTTACGCCGGAGCTGCCTCAGGAGGTCTATGGAGATCTGAAAACGCTGGGGCAACCTGGGAACTTCTGATGGAGAAGGAAAAGGTTCATTCCATAGGATCCATCTCAATAAATCAGGACAATCCTGATGAGATCTGGATAGGAACAGGAGAAGGTAACCCTAGAAATAGTCAAAGCTCGGGCTATGGTGTTTTTAAGTCCATCGACCGTGGGAAAAGCTGGAAGCATATGGGATTGGAACAAACCCGAAATATTCACAGGATCATTATTCACCCTCGCGATCCTAATACCGTTTATGTAGGAGCGCAGGGCTCAGCCTGGAATGAAAGCACTAACAAAGGGGTTTACCGTACTACCAATGGGGGAGAAAGCTGGGAAAGGATATTGTATGTGGATCAGAAAACAGGAATAGCCGATCTGGTCATGGACCCAAATAACCCCAACAAGATGATGGCTGCCATGTGGGAATTCAGGCGCTGGCCCTACTTCTTCAAGTCAGGGGGGCCTGGATCCGGATTGTATATCACCTATGATGGAGGTGAGAACTGGACAAAGAAAACCGATAAGGATGGACTGCCCAAAGGAGAACTGGGTAGGATGGGTCTTTCATTTGCGGCCAGCAACCCAAAGGTGTGTTACGCTTTCATTGAAGCAAAGAAGAACGGGATCTACCGATCCGATGATGGAGGGGAAAAATGGAGAAAGGTGTCACAGCGAGGGAATTTTGGTAACCGGCCCTTTTACTATGCTGATATCTATGCTGATCCAAGCAATGAAGAGGTATTGTATTCCATTCACTCCAACGTGACTGTCTCCAGAGATGGGGGAAGGAATTGGGAATCATTTGTTAGTTGGGGCTCCGGGGTTCATCCTGATCACCAATCTTTTTATATCAACCCCGGCAATCCCGATCACCTGATCACGGGAAATGATGGAGGACTGGCGATCACCCGTGATGGAGGAAAAAATTGGTCCTTTGTTGAAAACCTTCCTTTGGCTCAGTTCTACCATATCAATGTGGATAACGACCTTCCATATCATATTTATGGAGGGATGCAGGATAACGGCTCCTGGAAGGGGCCAGGTTATACCTGGAGCTGGAGCAGGCTAATGAACTATGAATGGCAGTTTCTCATGGGAGGAGATGGATTTGACGTTGTCCCTGACCCTAAAAATTCAAGATATGGTTATGCCATGTGGCAGGGTGGGAATGTTGGAAGATGGGATGTGAAATCGGGGCAATCGATAAATATAAAGCCGATTCATCCTGATGGAGAAGAGCTGCGTTTCAATTGGAATGCCGGAATTGCTCAGGATCCTTTTGATGATGGAACCATTTATTATGGAAGCCAATTCCTTCACAAAAGCACGGACAGGGGAATGAACTGGGAAATAATTTCTCCTGACCTGACGACCAATGATACCACTAAGCAGAACCAATATGAGAGCGGCGGCCTGACCCTTGATGTCACCAATGCTGAAAACTATACATCCATAATAGCAATTTCTCCAAGCCCGGTTAAGAAGGATGTGATTTGGGTAGGAACGGACGATGGAAATGTACAGTTGACCATGGATGGTGGAAATTCCTGGACTAACATGACCCCCAGAATGAAAGGTCTTCCTGAGAACCCTTGGGTCCCTCATATAGAAGCTTCCAAACACAATGTCAATGAGGCCTTCATAATCCTGAACAATTACCGTCAGGGCGATTGGAAGCCCTATCTGTACTACACCTCTGACGGAGGAAAGAGCTGGAGAAATCTTGTTTCAGAAGAAAAGGTTTGGGGGTATTGTCTGAGTGTGGTTCAGGATCCTGTTCAAGAAGATCTGTTGTTTTTGGGTACCGAGTTTCACCTTTATGTGAGCTTTGACAAGGGCACTACCTGGAACAAATGGACCAAAGGATATCCCACCGCTTCCACCATGGACCTAAAGATCCAGGAAAGAGAAGCCGATCTTATCATTGGGACCTTTGGAAGAGCCGCCTGGGTTATCGATGATATTCGTCCACTTCGGGCATTGGCAAAAGATGCTCAGATGCTGGAAAAAGAGCTTGTCGCCTTTGACCAGCCAACAGCATATAAAGTGGAGTCCAGTGGTACTCGAGGTTACTTCGCTCCTTCAAATAATATGTTCTCCGGGGATAATCGAACCCTACAAGCCCGACTGAGGTACTATGTCAGGGATGGAAAGAAGGCTAATGCCAAAAAGAAGGGTAAAGCCAAGCCTAAAGAAAAGGGGGATAAAGAAAAAGCTAAACCTGAAAAAGGTTCAAACCCCGATAGTGTATATGTCAGGATCTATGAAGGGGATAGATTGATAAGGACCCTGCGCCAATACCCTGATTCAGGGGTAAATACTATCTATTGGGGAATGGACGAAAAAGGTCCATACTGGCCCAGCAGGACTGAGCCTGATCGTTCTGGCCCGGAAAGACCCGGAAATAGTGCTAGGCCAGGAAAGTATCGCCTTGAATTCAAGTATGGTGATCAGGTTGCCAATTCAGAAGTTGAAGTTAAATGGGATCCCAGACTGGATCTATCCTCGCAGGATATCGATGCATTGATCAGCATCCAGAAGGAAGTCGAGAAGTTGATCGGGCAAACAGCGAAGATGACAGATGTGTTGCGGGAGACGAATAAGGAACTGACCAAGGTCAAAAAGCTCATCCCTGATGCAAAGGAAGATACCACCTACAAGGAATTGAAAAAAGAGCTGAAGACCATGCAGGATTCAGTTAATGGTTTCATGGACATGATCCTTGGGCCCGAGGAAACCAAAGGCATTGTCCGTTGGGGTCATAAGGTTTGGCATAAAGTCGGAGCAGCGAATTCGGCAATTTATAATGCCATGGCCCCTCCAGGGCAGACCAATAAATTGTTGCTTGCAGAAGGAAAGGAAGCCTACAATATGGCAGCCGACCGTGTTAACAGGTTCTTAAAGGAGGATTATACCCCGTTTAAACAGAAAGTATCTGAAGCGAACCTTACGCCTTTTGGAGAGGAACGATCTGTCGAAAAGAATGAATAAGAATGATAAAAGGGAGGATGATAAATCTTCCCTTTTTTCTTACCCTTAGGGGTTTCCAGACCTTCCAAAGTTTATAAATAGCTCAAATAAGTTGTATCTTGCGGCCGATTTGCCGGAGGAGAGATTTTTTCTTTAGAAATCATAGAAAATCATCTTTATTGGCTTAAATGTCGCCCATGAGTACTGAAGCCATAAAACAAGAATACGTTAGAGAAAAGGTTCCTTTTGAGAAGGTAACCTTTGGGAAACTTCAACCCAAAAGCTTCCAAAAAGAATTAATGACCAGGGTCGATGAGTACTTTGAGAAGAATGGTATCTCGAAGAATGCCAATTCTGAAATGGTCACCAAGACGATCCTGATCCTGGCGGGTTGGATGGGTACCTATCTCCTTATCCTTTCTAATGCCATTAATCCTATAGGCATGTTGATCCTGGCACTCTGCCATGGTTTTTTCACCGCAATGATAGGCTTGAATATTGGGCATGATGCCATCCATGGTTCTTATACCAAGAATCAAAAGCTTAATAAATGGATAGGTGTGTTTTTCAATCTGGTTGGGGCAAATGATTATGTCTGGAGCATAAGTCATAATATCGTACACCATACATACACCAATATACCTCACCATGATGAGGATATCCATCAGGTGCCGATCTTAAGAATGGAACCGACTCAAAAGGTTTGGTGGATCCATAAGTTCCAGCATATTTATTGTTTCCTACTTTATTGTTTCGCTTCTCTTTCCTGGGTTTTCGTGAAAGACTATATCAAATTCTTTCAACATCAGCTTGGAGGGCATTACAGGAAAACCTTTCCTAGGAAGGAAATCATAAGATTGTTCTTCTATAAGGCGATCTATTACACACTATTCCTGGTTATTCCACTTGTGGTGATTGATCTGGCCTGGTATTGGATCCTAGTAGGATTTGTAGCCGCTCATTTTGTAGAAGGCTTGACCATGGCTGTGATCTTCATGCTTGCCCATGTGATCGAAGGGACTTCCTTCCCTGAGCCGGGCCTTAAGGGTCGGATCGACATGCCTTGGGCTGACTTTCAAATGTATACCACAGCTGATTTCGCGATAAAGAACAAGGTTGTCAATTACCTGTTTGGAGGTCTTAACTTCCAGGTTGAACATCACCTTTTCCCCAAGGTCTGCCATGTCCATTATCCCAAGATCGCTCCGATCGTAAAGCAGACGGCCCAGGAATTCAATCTGCCCTACCTGGAGCACGGGACTTTCTTTGGTGCGATAGCTTCACATGTCAGGGTTTTGAAAAAGTTCGGTAACCCCGAAAAATACGCTAGCTAGTTCTTTCGACCATCATGACCGGAAAGGGAAAAAAGAGAACCTTTGTCGTTTTTTTTATTGTTGCGGTTGCTGTAGGAGCTTGGTATATAACGGAGTCCTCCAAGAAGAAGAGGATCAAATCCAAGGGTGAAACATTTGAGGTTCCATTCAAAAAGGAAGGCTCAATGGCTTTCCTCAAGGCTGATGGAGATACCATTAGAGTTCTTGACATAGAAATCGCCGATAATGAGGCACAGCAGGCCCAGGGTTTGATGTACAGAGGTACCATGTCGGACAGGCAGGCCATGATTTTCATCTTCCCAAGAGAAGAGCCAAGAACCTTTTGGATGAAGAATACCTATATCTCCTTGGATATACTGTTTGCTTCAGAGGATGGTATCATCGTTTCCATGGCTCCAAATACCCGGCCTTATTCCGAGGATCCTATTCTTAGCGAAGGCAAGGCCAAATACGTCATTGAGGTTGTAGCCGGATTTTGCGCCCAGTACGGAGTAGAGGAGGGCGACAAGATGGTCTTTCAAAGGCAATAAAAAACCCCGAAGGACCTCTCCCACGGGGTTGCTCTTAGTTTTTTCTGAATTATTTTGCCGAAGCAGCTTCTTTTTCAAGAGGCGTTACAGAAACAAATGATCTTTTATCACTTGTTTTCTTGAACTCGACGATCCCATCGGCTAGAGCGAAAAGGGTATGGTCTTTTCCAAGCCCAACATTATCACCAGCATGATGCCTGGTTCCTCTTTGACGTACCAGGATATTGCCAGCTTTGGCAAACTGACCTCCGTAGATCTTTACACCGAGTCGTTTACTTTCTGACTCTCTACCATTCTTACTACTTCCAGCTCCTTTTTTATGCGCCATGGTATATTACTTTATGCTTTCGATCAGGACCTGGGTATAATCCTGGCGATGGCCATTTTTTACCTTATATCCTTTTCTTCTTTTCTTTTTAAATACGACGACCTTATCACCCCTTACATGGGCTTCGATCTTTCCGGTAACCTTGGAACCTTTCACCGTTGGAGTACCAACCTGTGGTTTCCCATCCTTTTCCACAAAAAGGACCTTGTCGAATTCAACCTTTGAACCTTCCTTACCCTCTAGCTTATGGGTATAGATGGTCTGCTTGTTTTCGACCTTGTATTGCTTACCAGCTATTTCGACAATTGCGTACATCTCAAGCCTGTTTTTGAAAAACGGAGTGCAAAGATAAAGGTCTAATTTTTCTTTAACAATACCTGTGTATGAACAAATATTTCTATGTGCTGATTTTCAATCAATTAACAAAGTTATTAACAGAATATTCCTGAAACTCAATTTTTCATTAACAATCCTAAGTGGTTATTCAACAGAGTATTATAGTACTTATCCACATTTTCACCTGTGCATAAGTAGGTGGAAATTTTTTTTGGTAAATCTCTTTGATGTGCGCCAGCTCTTTTTAATATTTGTATCCGCCTGACGCCGGATACTCTTTTACCTATTTTCTGACAACACTTCAACCAGGAATCAAAAAATCCCTTGATTCCAGGCAGGAGGACTATTATGTGTTTTAAATAACAATGTGCAAGTACCATGAGCAACCAGGATGAAATTTTGCTAAAACAGGACAAGAACAACACCAGAAGATTTGTCCTTTTCCCAATCCAGTATTCAGATATATGGGAGATGTATAAAAAGGGGGAAGCCAGCTTCTGGACCGCCGAGGAGATCGACCTAACTCAGGACCTCACCGATTGGAAAAATCTTAATGACGGAGAACGTCATTTCTTATCCCATGTTTTAGCTTTTTTCGCCGCCAGTGATGGAATAGTCAATGAAAACCTAGCAGAGAATTTCCTGCATGAAGTTCAACTCCCTGAAGCCAAATGTTTCTACGGCTTCCAGATCATGATGGAGAATATCCATTCCGAAACCTATTCCCTCCTGATCGATACCTATATCAATGACCCAGCTGAAAAAGAAAGATTGTTCAATGCCCTCGAAACCGTACCTGCAGTTGCGAAAAAAGGTGAATGGGCCCTGAGGTGGATAGAGAAGGGTACTTTTACAGAAAGACTCTTGGCTTTTGCCGCGGTTGAAGGGATCTTCTTTTCAGGTAGTTTCTGTTCGATCTTCTGGATGAAGAAAAGGGGGTTGATGCCAGGATTAAGCTTTTCCAACGAGCTGATCTCCCGTGATGAGGGCTTGCATTGTGACTTTGCCTGTCTGCTTTATACTCAGTACATCAAGAACAAACTTCCCGAGGAGAAGGTAAAGGAGATCATCCTTGATGCAGTTGAAATTGAAAAGGAATTCATCACCGATGCCCTACCTGTTGATCTGATCGGAATGAATTCAAAGCTCATGGCTCAGTATATCGAATTCGTAGCTGACCGGTTGCTGTTGGAACTAGGTTGTTCCAAAGTCTTTAATGCTACCAATCCATTTGACTTTATGGAAATGATCTCTTTACAAGGAAAGACAAATTTCTTTGAAAAGAGAGTCAGTGAGTATCAGAAAGCGGGGGTAATGGATAATGGAGAAGGGAATAAGTTTTCACTGAACGAAGATTTTTAATTTCTATCAAACCATAATTCTATGCTTGTAATAAAAAGGGACGGGCGTAAGGAAACTGTACGCTTCGACAAAATCACTGCAAGAATTGAAAAATTATGCGGGGGTCTGGACCTGAACTATGTGGACCCACATACAGTAGCAAAAAAGGTGATCGATGGCCTATATGATGGGGTTACCACGGTAGCTTTGGATCATTTGGCAGCCGAGACCTGTGCTACCATGGCCACAAAACATCCTGACTACGCTAGACTTGCGGCTCGAATAGAGGTATCCAACCTTCATAAGGAAACCAATACATCCTTTTTCAACACCATGAAGAGGCTGTACACCTATGTGGATCCTAAGACCGGGGAAAATGCTCCCTTGCTTTCAAAGGAGACCTTTGGTGCCATTCAAAAGCATGCAGCTCAATTGGATGAGGCCATAGATTATTCAAGGGATTATGAATATGATTTTTTCGGGTTCAAGACGCTCGAAAGGTCATACCTTATGAGATTGGATGGCAAAGTAATTGAAAGGCCCCAGCATATGTTGATGAGGGTCGCTGTTGGGATTCACGGAGAGGATCTGGATTCGGTAAAACAGACCTATGAACTGATGTCTCAAAAGTGGTTTACCCATGCTACTCCAACCCTTTTTAATGCTGGAACTCCAAAGCCACAGCTTTCATCCTGTTTCCTTCTTTCAATGCAGGATGATAGCATTGATGGGATCTATGATACCCTGAAGCAATGTGCTAAGATCAGCCAGTCAGCAGGAGGAATAGGTTTGAGTATTCATAATGTACGTGCAAAAGGCTCCTACATCCGCGGCACAAACGGGACCTCTAATGGGATAGTCCCAATGTTGAGGAACTTCGATATGACCGCCAGGTATGTCGATCAGGGGGGTGGAAAAAGAAAAGGATCATTTGCCATTTATCTTGAACCCTGGCATGCGGATATCGAATCCTTCCTTGAATTGAAGAAGAACCATGGTAAAGAAGAGCTAAGAGCCAGGGACTTGTTTTATGCAATGTGGGTTCCAGACCTTTTCATGAAAAGGGTTGAGAACAACGATGTCTGGTCCCTGTTCTGCCCAAATGAAGCCCCCGGGCTTCACGATTCCTATGGAGAGGAATTTGAAAAGTTGTACGAAAAATATGAGAGGGAAGGGAAGTACAGGGAGCAAATGAGAGCTCAGGATCTTTGGTTCAAGATACTTGAATCGCAGACCGAAACCGGCACTCCTTATATGCTTTTCAAGGATCATGCAAACCGTAAATCCAATCAGAAGAATCTTGGAACCATCCGGTCGAGTAACCTCTGCACTGAGATCATGGAATATACCTCTAAAGATGAGGTTGCTGTCTGTAACCTGGCTTCCATAGCCTTGCCAAGATTTGTCAAGGATGGAGATTTCGATCATGAGCAATTATATAATATCGCTTATGTAGCCGCGACCAACCTGAATAAAGTGATCGATGTGAACTACTATCCTGTGGAAGAGGCGAGAAGATCAAACATGCGTCACAGACCTATCGGGATAGGAGTACAGGGTCTGGCGGATACCTTCATTATGCTCAAGATGCCTTTTGATTCCAATAAGGCCAAGCAATTGAATAAGGAGATCTTCGAGACCATCTATTTCGCTGCGATGACAGCCTCTAAGGATCAGGCCATCCAACATGGTCCCTATGAAACATTTGAGGGAAGTCCCGTATCCAAAGGGATCTTCCAATTCGATATGTGGGGTGTGACCCCGGATTCCGGCAGATGGAATTGGGAGGAATTGAAAAGGGAGGTCAAAAAGCATGGTGTGAGGAATTCCTTGCTTTTGGCGCCAATGCCAACCGCCTCTACAGCTCAGATACTTGGCAACTGCGAAGCATTTGAGCCGTACACCTCAAATCTCTATCTGAGAAGGGTTCTTTCGGGTGAGTTTGTGGTTGTAAACAAACATTTATTGCGCGACCTTATCAAAGAAGGTCTTTGGAATGAGGAGATGAAGCAGAAAATCATGCTTCAAAATGGGTCGATACAGGATATCAAGGAGATCCCACAACATATAAGGGATCTGTATAAAACCGTTTGGGAGATCTCCCAAAAAGCCATAATTGATATGGCTGCGGATCGTGGTGCCTATATCTGTCAAAGTCAAAGTCTGAATATTCATATGCAGAATCCAAACTTTGGTAAGTTGACTTCCATGCATTTCTATGCATGGCAGAAGGGTCTGAAAACCGGGATGTATTATCTCCGGACCAAAAGCGCCACCGATGCGATCAAATTCACGATCCAAAAAGAGAACAAGCAGGTGGTCAATCAAGTTGCTGTAGCTCAAGCTGAAGGAGCCATGACCGAGGCTGAGATTAGGGAAAAGAATGCTGAAGATATGGCATGCTCCCTGGACAACCCAGACGAGTGTGAGGCCTGCGGTAGTTAAATTTCATAGCTGTTGTAATAAAAAGGGCTCCGTTACTAACGGGGCTTTTTTTTTAATGAACCTTTAAGACATCTGTCGGAGTCTTTACCAGGATCGCTTTCCTTCCCATGACTGCTATTGGCCCCTTAATGATCTGGGGTGAATGGATAAGGATCTCCAAAAGCCCCGTCATTGCAATGTCGTGTCCCTTGATATGTTCCTCATAGTATTTTGAGCTTCTATCCATGACCTCTTTCGGCTTTAGATTTAGATATCCAAGTATCTCCTTCCAAAGGGTGTTGGATAAGGCCTGTTGGTTCCAATCCACATCGAGAATGTGGCTGGTCATAGACTTCGCATAGGCCAGGGTCTGCTTTCCAACATTGGATTTGGGATCATAATAGAGAAACAATTCGTTAGGCCGTAATTTCATAGGTTTTCGAACAAAGCAGGCCTATAATTTAGGGAATTTCCCTTAATTCCTCAATCTTGGGGAAGGCTATTCTCCTTGATCATCAGTGCAATATCGATTCCCGCATCGGGGTTTTCCTCCATTAGATTTCCGATGACAATCAGATCTGCCCCAGCCTCGAGTATCCCTTCAGCCTTATCTGCTTCCCGGATCCCCCCGCCAATTATGAGGGGTAAGCTTGTGTTTTGACGCACCATCTTTACTACCTCAGGAGGGATTGGATTCTCAGCCCCGCTTCCCGCATCCAGGTAAGTAAGGCTTTTGCCCAGATATTCTCCGGCCAAAGCAGTAGTAGCGGCTATCTCCGGCTTATTTGCAGGGACCGGAGTGGTCTGCGTAATGTATTCTGCAGTGGTAGGTCTTCCGGTCCCGACCAAAATATAGCTGGTAGGAAGAACTTCCAGGTCAGTCTTTTGGATGAAAGGGGTTGCAGTAACCTGTTTCCCAACAAGGTACTCCGGGTTTCTTCCTGAAAGCAGTGACAGGAAAAGTATCGCGTCGGCATCGGGATGGACATGCATGCTATCTGCAGGGAAGAGAACGACAGGTTTTCCAGTGATGTCTCTGATCTCCTTGATCGTTTCCCGTTCGATCAATTCATGGGTCATGCTCCCTCCAAGTAAAATAAATTCTGCAAATTCCTTTGCGAATTCCAATCGTTGCTTCAAATGGACCCCTTCCAACTTATCCGGATCCATTAATAGAACCAGACCCTTGCTTTGGGTTCTTTGGATTTCAGTTATCCTCTTTTGCAGCGACATCGATCTTGTGCTTTTCACTTCCATTTTCTCCCTGATCCTTTAACAGATCAACTATGACCTTAGCAGCCATGGGGCTGACAAGATTAACCATGGCCTTACCGAATCGGCCCTTTCTCTTCTTGCTCTTTCCCAAAAGACTGGCCAAACCCGAACCCAGCATCCAGACCGCCAACCCTGCCCCAGTAGAAATAAGGATATTCTTTAACAGATCTCCTATTTCCTCCCTGGTTTCCAGAAGGTTAGCCTCGATTTCCGACTCATAACGCCGGGCCTTCAGCCTAAGTTCTTCTTTTCTATCCTGTAATTTCCCCATTAGGTCAATCCTGGACTAAAAATTCAATGATTCTGGAAAGGAATCTGTTGCCTGATTCTGTGAACTTGAGCAATAGTATGCTTATGATCTTGAGGAGAAAAACCCCGCCTACGATGAGCCAACCCAGGTATTCAGAATGCAAGAGATCATTAAGCCAAAAGGCACACCCAATCCCTGCAAAGAATACAAAGAACATGGCCAACATCAGAACCATCACCACCATGACAGTCTTGATCATGAATCCGGCAAACTCCTCCCGGACCTCCAGTTTGACCAGTTCCAGCCTGGTTTCCAGGTATCCGGAAATGGATTCGATTAACTTATCAATGCTCTCTATTTTCAACGGGTGGCTTTTGACCAAATATCGAAAAATTATCCTATAAGGAGTTGAAATCAAATCCACCTGAAAGGAAGATCAAAAGAAACGGAAGCAGAAAGAAGAAAAAGAGGACATAAACAAACCCTATCAATCTTTCCCTGTAAGCCATTTCTCCAAACTTGATCGCAAGAAACGAATGCAGTTTACCCAATGGTGAGCCAGGGACGAATATTAAGGCACAAAACAGGTTGAAAAGCAGATGAACAATGGCGATCTCCCTTGCTTCGATGGATTGCTGAAGAGATGCTATTAATGCGGTTAAGGTAGTTCCAATGTTTGCTCCGATGATGAATGGTATGGCTCTTCCAAACCTGACTTTTCCCGTTGCGACAAGAGGGACAGTCAGAGAGGTGGTAAGAGAGCTTGATTGAACAAGAGATGTGGACAGAATACCCCAACCAAAGGCTTTTTTCTTGTTGCCAAAAAAGCTTTCCTCAAACTGGCGTTGACTCTCTTTTACAAACAGCAATCGGATCAACCTTGTGATCATCCTAATGCTTAAAAAGATCAGAACTATGGCCAGGATCAGCACCAGCCAGGAATAGTTCCCCATTAGGTAGGTAAGGAATTCACTGAGTTGTTCGAACCTTCCGGGGCTGCCATCCTTGAATCCCGGTATATTCCTGGTTCCAAGGTCGATCACTCCCCCTATTCCTTTGGCAGGGACAGAAAGGATCCCAAAGTAATATTGAAGAGGAAAGATTATTGCTGTGCCCAGAAGATTGAAGAGGTCATGAGCAGTACCGGTGGCAAATGCTCTCCTGAATTGACTTCTACTGGTGATATGAGCCAGGGCCACCAGTGTACTTGTCAGACTTGTCCCAATATTTGCACCTAGGACTATGGGAATGGCACTGGAAAAGGGAAGAGTTCCAGCTCCTACAAATGCTACGGTCATAGAGGTTACTGTTGAACTGCTTTGGATCAGTGCAGTACTGAGAAGACCAATGAAGAGCCCTATGAAAGGATTTGATGTGGCATTGATCAATTCCTGTGCAAATCCTGAGCCCAGGCTCTTAGCGGAATAGCCAAGAAGACTGACGGAGAAAAGGAACAGCCATAGGGAAACCCCAAGTAAGAGAATATTTGTCCAGAGTCGATCTTTCATCAGAAAAAAGAGGGGATTTGATCCTCCAAGATCCAATAAGCGGGCGCAAATTTGTGAAAAATAGGGGAGAGGAGGATTATTAATTCGTTAAATCCCGACTTTGAAGCTCATCTCCAAGGTCCATTATCTGTCGGCTAAAGTTTTCATACAATTCCACCAGGTGAGGCTCTTCCTTCAGTATCTCCAGGTGCTGATCTATGGTATCAAAATCTTTTCTAAAAGCCGGTCCGGTCTGGGAGTTCTCAGGACCTATTGAGAAGGCTTTTTCAATTGTCCAGACCACTAATGGTTTCAAGATGTCAATGTTTACACCTGTACTTCCCAGCTTTTCCTTTGCAATATGAAGAAGGTAATTGGTAAAGTTAGATGCAAAAACAGCTGAAAGGTGTATCATCCTTCTTTGTTCACCTGTTGTTTTAAAAACCGACTTGCTTAATGATCTCCCAATAGATTCCATGGCCTCATAGGCATCATAATCGTTGCCCTCGATCAAGATCGGGACATTCTTCATATCGGTTTTTTTGCCTTTTGTAAAGGATTGCAATGGATAAAGCACTCCAGAATTCTCCGACAATCCTTGAAGGACCTCCACTCCGGTTACCCCGGAACAATGTGCGACTATTGCGTTTCCCGGGAAGGAAAATTGGTCAAGATCTTCCCGAAGTGCATCGTCCTTTATAGCGATGAGGAAGATCTGGGAATTGGAGTTTTCAAAGGAAGGATCCTGGGTAGGTACAGCGTCATAAAGCTCCATGCAAAGCTCCTCTGCGTTTTCAATTGTTTGGCTAAATACCTCTTTGATGGTGTGCCCCGCATCTTCGAGGCTTTTCGCAAGGCTCCATCCCAGGTTGCCTGCACCGATCAGGGAGATATTGTATGATTTGGGCATTATTCTTTTCTTACATCAGAAAAACGCCTCCTCATGGCCAATACTATTCCAAATAAACAAAGAAGAGTTCCGCCCCAAAGGAGATTTATCCATGGTTTTTCCATTGCTTTCAGGATCACGTAATCGGCCTGACCGGATTGAAATTTGAAAACAAAGGCATTCTCATCAGGAAGGATCTCCATCAATGTAATTCGTATACCCAGCCCAAGATTTTCGTCTGCTATTCGGCCGATCATTTGGTCATGAATAATAAAAATGGGTTCCAAGAGCTTTTCCCCACCCGGGGCTATTATCCTTATCCTTGCCTTCACACCAATATCCCCTTCAGTAAGGGTATGGCCTGCGATCTGCTCTATGGTTTCTACATTTTCAAAAATGGCCGGGTGGTCCTTTAAGAAAAGAGTATCTCCAAGCTTGGCCTTGAATGAAGGTTCTGTCTTCCAATCGGGAGGCTCCGTTGGATCAACGATCGAGGAAACATGGGTATATAGATCCTTTCCAAAGAACTTCTTAATATCCGGGGAAGCCAATAGACCTCCCATATCAGGATTGATCTGTGCCCTCGGAAAAAGAGTGAACTCTTTTCCTTCCTCGACCTTGAATCGGATCTCGTAGTAATTGTTCTCCCCAAATACCTCAATGGTGTCATTGATCGAAGCCAGGCCCTGAAGTTCCTCCGCTTCGTAATCAAGGATCACAAAATTTGGATCCGATGTATTTATCACCCTGTCGCGGTCGATCATGATCCCTTCTTTTCTTGTTTCCAACCTTGGGCCCAGATAGGTCAATTCATAATCACCCATATTATAGGTTTTTCCCCTCCATAGAAGAACATTCTTCAGATTCATCTCTTCAGAAAAATCCTCATGATAGATCTTCCCACTTAGGTTTTCCGAAACCACCCTTGAGTAACCTGCGGAGAACAAGATTCCGATCAGCACTATTGCCAAGCCGATATGGGCAAGACTACCTCCGGATAACCTTAATCCGGCCTTATGCAATCTTTGCAGTGTGAGGACGTTTGCCGTGATCGAAAAAAGGGCGCTTGTCAGAAGAAGAATGTAGGGAATGGACCTGATCTGAGCCACCAGCATTATGACAGAAGATATGATCAATGTGATGATCAGTGGAGGAGTTGCATAGCTCCGCAATTCCTTCAGGTCAAGCTTATTCCACCAAAAGAAGGGACCAAGTGCTGACAGGATAGCAACGCCAATAGCGAACCAGATCTGTGCATTACCATAATGGGCAATCGGATCAGCAGGTGGTGCAAGATTTGAACTTCCTCCAAGCCCTTCAACGATAGAATTATAAACCGGTATTGAAGTGGTCATCAGGACCTGGAAGGAAGCCAATAGCAAGGCGAAAACCCCAATAAACACCCAGAACTCCTTACTATAAGCGTTTACCTCCTTATGAGGATCGGGGATCTTTTTCCAATTTCTAGCGATCATCCAGATCGCCAGAAGGGTGAAAAAGAACAGATAGATCAGAAGCTGGCCAGAAAGCCCGAGGTCTGTAAACGAATGTACCGATGTGTCTCCCAAAACCCCCGAACGGGTAAGGAAAGTGGAGTAAAGAATTAAAATGAAAGTGGAAGTAACCAGGATCATACTGGCCTTAAGAGCCTTCCCATACATTTTGGAAGTAAATAGGGTATGCACTGAAGCCACTAATACCAACCATGGAATGTAAACTGCATTTTCAACGGGATCCCAGTTCCAATAACCACCGAAGTTCAGGGTCTCATAGGCCCAATAACCACCCATCATTATCCCCAATCCAAGAAAAGCCGAAGCAAAAAGGGCCCAGGGCAAAGCATAGTTTACCCAACCCTTTGGGTCTCCCTTAAGCAATCCTCCTATCATAAATGAAAAAGGAACCAGGCAGGAAGCAAAACCAAGGAAAGTAATAGGGGGATGGATCACCATCCAATAATTCTGCAAAAGGGGATTCAAGCCCGTACCATCCTCCGGGATGAAGTCCGGTTGAGAAGCGAAAATCGGGGCATCCTGCATAAATTCCCTCAGAAGGATAAATGGTGAGCTGCCGATCTTTAGTTCGATCCCGGGAATGACTACGCCGAGGATCATGGATCCAAGAAAAGCCTGGACCATCATAAATACCGTCATGGTCGGGGCTTCCCACTTAGGGTGTAAACTGATCAATCCAATTCCCAACATCACATGCCAGAAGATCCAAAGGAGGAAACTCCCTTCCTGGCCCTCCCAGAAACATGAGATCATATAATGAACCGGGAGATTATTTGATGAATGTGACCAGGCGTAATGATATTCGTAGAGGTGATGGTATATGATGTAGAAGAGGGAGGAAATTGTTCCTATTGCCCCGATAGCATGAATTATGAACAGCGACCTACCGAAGCGGGTAAGGGTTTGAGCTCTTTTGGGATCTTTTTCCCTTAGGCCCAAATAGTAAACCAGGGCAGATGCAGCAGCGAATACAAAGCAAACGACGACAAAGAAATGGCCTAACTGGCCCGGAAGTAATTGCAGCATTAAGAGGCTTCAGTTAATTCATCTTCCACGTACTTTGAAGGGCATTTCATTAAGATCTTTTCGGCTTTGAAATGCTCTCCCTCCATTTTTCCAACCACCACAACTTTTTCTGCCCTTTCAAAATCAACTGGTTTGGGTTCCTGATAGATCACCCTTCCTACCTCCTGGTTTATGTCAACCAGATCAAAGGAAAACATGACCTTTTGTGATTCATCCATCCCCAGGATATTTCCATCGGAATCCTTTGGAAGGTCGCCTACCACATGGATCAGCTTATCATTCCCCTCTTCGGCAAGTTCCCTTGCTTCTTCAAAACTCACATATTGACTAGCATCTCCTGCGGTGGAGAGGATTATGGCTATGCTTGCAGCTATAATGACCAGAATTATGATATGTGTTTTCTTCATTTTTGATCTTCTAATTCCTTGATCCTTGATTCGAGTTTATCGACTTTTTTTCCTGTTTGGAATAGGTAAAACAAAATTCCTCCAAAGATTATCAGTATCACACCAACAACCACATAAATCTTCCCACTGGACCTCATCAGATCAGCCATTTCCACATCCTGGCCAAATGCCTGTGATACTGAAATCAGGGTAAACAGCATAAAGAGTAAAATTCTACTTTTTCCCATCTAGCTCAATTCTATTAATGCTTTTTCTGCAATTCTGGTTCTTATCCTCAACCTGCTGATCCAGATAAATAGAAAGGTCCAGGCAAAAATGGAAGGATAAAATACCATCCTCATATTGTTATCCAGATCATAAATGTTGAACCCCGGATTTCCTCCACTACCGGGATGAAGTGAATCCGTCATTCTGGGAAGGATGTATAGCAGGGGGACCAGTGATGCAAAAGCGAAGATGTTATAGACAGAGGAGACCCTTGCCCTGGTTTGTTCATCCTGGATACTTGACCTTAGTACGAGATACCCCAGGTATATCAACATTGCAATCGCAGCCCCATTTTGTTTTGGATCAGAACTCCAATATGCTCCCCAGGTGAATTTGGCCCACAGGGCTCCAGTGCAGATCCCCAGTATGCCGAGTATCAAACCGGAATTTGCGAATTCCACAGCATTGATATCGTCCATATCATCTGAATTCATCAGGTAGCGTATGGAGAACACAACAGATATGGTTAGGACCAACATCATGCTGAACCACATGCTTACATGGAAATATTGATTCCTTATTGTTTCATTCACTATGCCTACCCTTGGGACGGGCATCAATAACCCTCCAATAAGGGTGTAAAGCAATAGAATGAGTGTGATTATCCTGAAAACCGGGCGGTCTGCTACGTTCATTTTATGACCGCCAAAGATAAGGAAATAGGATGTAGGACAGAGCCAATAAAATAGCGTCAATTGCCAAAAGAATAAGCAATGTCGGACCTACATTTTCCCAGCCGGATTCTACCATTGATAATGAACTCAATTTTATAAAAAGCAGTAGTTGCGGAACAAGGACCGGGAATCCCAGGACCACCATCAGGGTGCTTTGGTTTGCCCCCTTGGATGCAATTGCCGAGATAAGAGTTAGTGATGACGATAAGGAGAAAGAGGCTATGAACAGAAGCATAAAAAACAGGGAATCCAACTTCAAAGGAGAGCCAAAGACTAAGGAATAAATAGCCCAGGTAAGACCACTTAGAATAAAAAGAAGAAGGGTATTGTAAATATTTTTTGCCAGGATCATGGCCTCAGGGGAGACCAATTGATAGTAGTAGATCTTTGATCTATCCTCCTCCCTGGCGAAGCTCCTGGAAACAAAGTTGGTAGCAGAAAAAATGAAAATGATCCAAAACAAGGTCTGCCAGGTCGAGCTATTGAAAGGGGCTACTGAGGTTTCAAAGCTCAAATAGGTTACAAAAACCGAGGAAAGGATGTATAGAAGTGCTCCGGAAATTACAAAACGGTTCCGCCATTCGATCTGGAAATCCTTACGGATCAGGGCGAGGAGGGGAGATCTCAAATCAGGGTTCCTTGGTGAGCGTCCCGATACTTGTGGAACTTTGGTACCTCATCACATCGCCGTCAATTGTGTAATTCCAAGTAGGCCCAAGGTAGGTTGAATCCACAACCAGGGTATCGTTGATCCTATACCCATTGAAGGTGAAAACGATCAACTCATTATTATAAACCTCAAAGACTCCCCAGGAGGAATCCACGAACAAAGAGTCAAATGGATCCAAAACCAATGATTTTTTACCGAACTCCATGTCGCTTTGGAAGGTGTACCTAACAAGGTCATCACTCCATTTTCCAAATAGAGAAGCATCTTCGGTGATCTCCCTTTTTTCACAGGTACTAAGCAAAAAAATCGCAAGAAGGCTGAGCAGGATCCTCATCTAAAAAATATAGCCGATTGCAGGTTGGAAATATAATGAGATCAAATAATTATCGTATGTGTCCTGGTTGAACTCAACCCCAAGCTTCACGCTGGCTATTACAAGCTTTGGTACTATTGTAGCCTGGAAACCGCCCCCAACCCCGAAACCTATGGGTTCTGGTTTCTTAATTTCTGCTGGTTGCCCATTAACCTCAGGTCGGTCCTGAGTGTATATGGTAAATGGAATGGCATTTCCATCGTAATACATTATTGTATTGTAGTAAACTTTTGCTTCTGCAAAAAAGCCTATAGGGGCCAGCCCCTTAAAATAGTATCTCCCAAAGCCTTCAATTCGATAACCAAGTTCCTGGTATTCTTCAGGCCTTTGTGTATTTGAAGATGCGCCATAACCGTTTCCGTACTTCCAGAAGGCCGTGCCACCAAAAGATAGCCGACCAGTTGGGTACTCAAACTCAAGTCCTATGGTTGAATACATCAATGCCGGGACCAATTTCAGGTTTGGAGTAGGATGCCCGAATGACTTGTTGGGTGGGGGAGGAGGAGCCAAAAAGTATTTTGGGCTGGAAGCCATTGCCGATGGCCCTGTGGTCAGGTAGCATAGCAAGGCAGCAAGAATAACGAAAACAGTATGCTTTTTATAGCCCATTATATCCCCAAATATAGAAAATTGATTACGATAGCTGCTTTTTTTTGTTGCACCACACTCTCCGGAATTCCACCGGACATTGGCCTTACCTATATTTGTAATTAATGAGGGAAACAATAGAAAAGGTAAAAGAGGAGATAAAAAAAGCTTCCATCAGCACGGTAGAGCAACTGGAAGAGTATCGGCTCGAATTCCTTAGCAAAAAGGGTAAGGTACCTGCCCTTTTCCTGGATCTAAAGAACGTTCCGGGAGAGATGAAGAAAGAGATGGGGCAGGCCATAAACGAGGTAAAGAAAATTGCCCAGGAAAGATTCGATCTGGCCAAGGGAGAGGTTCAGGAAAAGGACTCAAAGGAGAAAAGAGACTTTGTTGATCCCGGCTTGCCTAACATTCCCGGGAAAGTAGGTGGACGGCACCCGATATCCATAGTAAGGGATAAGATGATCAAGATCTTCGAGCGGATAGGGTTTAATATCTCTCATGGCCCTGAGATAGAGGACGATTGGCATAACTTCACCGCCTTGAATTTCCCTCCTGATCACCCTGCCAGGGAGATGCAGGACACATTTTTCATTGGAAGAGATCCTGACATTACACTTAGGACTCACACCTCATCTGTGCAGGTCAGGGTAATGGAATCAGAAAAGCCTCCGATCAGGACCTTATCACCTGGAAGGGTCTTCAGGAATGAAGCCATATCGGCAAGGGCTCATTGCATATTTCATCAGGTAGAAGGCCTTTATATCAATAAGGGAGTGAGCTTTGTGGACCTAAAGCAAACCCTTTATCATTTTGCGCGTGAGTTTTTCGGGGAGAATACCAAGATCAGGCTGAGGCCATCCTTTTTCCCATTCACAGAGCCCTCTGCGGAACTGGATGTATCCTGTCCTTTCTGTAAGGGAAAGGGTTGCAAGATCTGCAAGGGAACAGGATGGGTGGAAATTGGAGGTGCCGGTATGGTAGACCCAAGAGTATTGAGGAATTGCAATATTGACCCGGATGTTTATTCAGGTTATGCATTTGGGATGGGAATTGAGCGGATCACTATGTTGAAATACCAGGTCAATGACATCCGACTGTTTTTTGAGAACGACATTCGTTTTCTCAAACAGTTTCAAAGAGAATTATGAGCAAGGAAAATGGTCTTCCGGTTATAGGAGTACTCGGGGCGGGCACCATGGGCAGAGGAATTGCCCAGGTCGCCGCAGCTTCAGGGCATATGGTCAAGCTTTTCGATATCGATAAGGATGTCCTTGCTAAGGCGGTGATCGGCATCAGTTCTGGCCTGGATAAGGCAGTAGCCAAGGGAAAGCTCAAGGAGGAAGATGCTGAGGGAGCAAAAAAAAGGATCAAAACTGTCCTTTCAACCTCCAACCTAAAGGCTGATATCTTCATTGAGGCAATCGTTGAAAAGATCGAAATAAAGAGAAAGGTCTTCAAGGAATTGGAATCCCAGAATTCTACGGATACAATTTTTGCCACCAATACATCCTCTATTCCGGTGACAAGCATCGCCCTTGGAATGAACAATCCGGGGAAGGTTGTAGGAATGCATTTCTTCAACCCCGCTCATATTATGAAACTTGTTGAGGTCATTTCCGGGGCTGAAACGGATCAGGAGACCACAAAAACCATTGTTGACCTCGCGACTTCATGGGGAAAAACCCCGATCAAGGTCAAGGACTCACCAGGCTTCGTCGTTAACCGTGTTGCAAGGCATTTTTATGTTGAATCCTTGAAGATCCTGGAGGATGGTGTTGCAGACCACGAAACAATAGATAAATGTATTGAGTCGTTAGGGTTTAAAATGGGTCCTTTCAGATTGATGGACCTTATCGGAGTGGATACAAACTATTCGGTGACCAGCTCCATGTTCGAATCCTTTAGTTATGATTCCAAGTTCAGACCAAGTCGGATACAGGAAGGAAAAGTTCTTGCGGGCCATTTCGGCAAGAAATCCGGGAAGGGGTTTTACGATTATTCTTAGACTCTTTCTTTTATACGCTGTTTTTGCTCTCCTTTTTTCCTGCAATGAAGATGATAATGTACAGAATGCAGAGTTGAGGGATCTACTTGTAGAATTCTCTGTCAGCATCGATCTGCAGGACCCGGATAACCAAAAGCTTTTATTTCCCGGCCAATACAAATATGTGGATGGTGGTCGTGAGGGATTGGTATTGATATCCAATACAAATGGAGAGATCAGGGCCTTTGAACGGAATTGCACATTCCTACCGCTTTCCGAATGCGCCAAGGTCACCATGCATCCCAGCCTAACATTTTTATGGGATAGTTGTTGTAGTTCCCAGTTCTTCCTAAATGGGCAGGTAAAAGAAAGCCCGGCCAGTCAGCCCCTGGTACAATACCGGACAGAATTCCAGGGGAATGTCCTGTGGGTGCATTATCCCTAAGTCAATTCAGAAATAATATCTGATACCCCTATTCCTTCGGATTCAGCCTTGAAATTCCTTACTATTCTATGCTGAAGTACAGGGATGGCAATATGCTTTACGTCCTCGATGTCCGGAGAGTATTTTCCATTGAACAGGGCATTGCATTTGGCTCCTAGGATAAGGAATTGTGAAGCCCTGGGGCCTGCTCCCCAGTCCAAGTAATTGTTTGCCATTTCATGGGCTTTTTCTCTTCCTTTTCTTGTCTTGGCAACCAGTTCCACAGCATATTCGATCACATTATCCGGCACAGGAACCTTTCTTACCAATTCCTGAAAATGGATGATCTCCTCTGCATTCAGGATATGATTGATCTCCTGGTCTGTTAGGGTTGTGGTCTGTTTCACTATTTCTACCTCGGAATCAAAATCAGGATAGTCAAGATCGATCTGGAACATAAACCTATCGAGTTGCGCTTCCGGAAGTGGGTAGGTGCCCTCTTGCTCTATTGGGTTTTGGGTTGCCAACACAAAAAACGGGGCCTGAAGATCATAATCATTTCCTGAGATGGTCACTTTTCTCTCCTGCATTGCTTCAAGAAGGGCAGATTGTGTCTTTGGAGGGGTCCTGTTGATCTCATCCGCCAGAATGATATTAGCGAAAACAGGTCCTTTTATGAACTTGAGATTTTTGTTTGCGTCCAGGGTCTCTGATCCCAGGATATCAGATGGCATGAGGTCAGGAGTGAATTGTATCCTGTTGAAATCCAGATCAAGGGCTGAGGATATGGTTTGAACCAACATGGTCTTTGCCAACCCGGGAACCCCCACCAACAGGCTATGGCCATTGCAGAAAATAGAGGTCAGCACAAGCTGGATCACCTCATCTTGCCCGATGATCCTTTTATGGATCTCTGATTTCAGGTCCTGGACAATCTTTTTGAAAGCGTCGGCTGATTCGACCTCCGAATTGAATTTATTCATCACTGTTCGTTTTCAAGGATCTTACAATGGGCGTATTCATCATCGATTTGAATGAATACCTCATCTTTTGTTTTCAAAAACCATTCCTCTTTGGCTAAATATCGTTTCTGGTCAAGGGCCGCAAAATAGATCTTCTGGTAGTCATCGCCGAGATTGGCCTGATGAGGGGGCACCTTGGATTTGAAATAGATCAGACGAAGAGCATCCGTTCCATCATAGGTTCGATAGGCAAGAGGTTTTGTGACGGCCCCCACTTCCATTGAATCCAAAATAAAAAAGAGCTCTGTATCCACATTTTCCATCGGGATCCTGGTTGATCCGCTTTGCTGGTCCTGGAAGATCCCTCCGTTTGAACTGGTAACTATGTCCTCTGAGAAATCCCTTGCTGCTTTTTCGAAAGGCATGGAGTCCACAACGATCAGCTTACGAATGCTATCAAGGTAGGCGGCAGCATGTTCGACATCCTTTCCTGAAAATGTTGGCCTTAAAAGGATATGCCTTGAATTGAATTCATTGCCTCTCACTTCGATCAATTGAATTAGGTGAAAGCCAAACTGTGAATGGACTACATCAGAAACTTCTCCTGGCTTCAAAGCCATGGCCGCCGCCACATAATCAGGATCAAGGTCGGTTTTTTTCCAGAAACCTAGCTCTCCCCCCTTGCCTTTGTTGCCCGGATCCTCGGAATACAATCTTGCCATCTCACCAAAATCAAAACCTGCCTCTATTTTTCCTTTGATCTCCCGGAGCTTGCTGATCACATCCTTCCTTGAACCGCTTCCCTGTTTCACCTTGTGTACGATCTGGCCTATTTCTACCTCAGTAGAGAAGTATGGAAGGCTATCCTCCGGGATCTTGGAAAAGAACCTCCTTACCTCTTTTGGGGTGACGTCGATGTGGCTCGTGATCTTATCATCCATTCTTTGGATGATCAACTGGTCTCTAACTTGTTCCCGAAATTCCTCCTTGAACTCCTCGATGGTCTTTCCATAATACTCCTCAAGCCTGGACTCGGATCCAAACTGCGATATGAAAACCTGCATCCTCTGGTCCAGATTAGCTTCCACCATTTGGTCTTCAACCGTCACGGAGTCGATCTCTGCTTTGGCTAACAAAAGCTTATTGATGATAAGGCTCTCAAAAACCCTGCATTTCACATCTCCCCTCAGATCCTGACCGCTACTGAGGTATTGTAGATAATTCAGTTCTGCTTCCGACTTCAGGATGATGAACTGGTCCACTTTGGCCACGATCTTATCCACCACAACAGAATTTGTTGAGTCCTGGCCGAACAGGGCTGATGCTGACCCTAGGGTCAGCATAAGAAGGATTTTGAATCTAATAGATCTCAAAACTTTTAGTTTGCCGGGCTTCCTTAAGGATCTTTTCCTCCAATTGTTTACTGAGTTCCACCTTTCGTTTGTTGATCAGGATCTTGGTGATCTGGTCACGTACAAACTCTAACGGGGAAAGTTGGTCCTGGATTTTATAATCCTTGATCAACAGGCAATATTGAAACAGGGAATCGCTCGATTCTGCAAAGGGATTCCGTTTCAGGAACTGGATCTTGTTTGGGATAGCCTGAAATGGAGTGTTCAGGATCAGGTCATCAAAATTGATCCATAGGGTGTCCTCCAGGCTGTAACTGGTAGCAAACTGAATGCAGAAGGAATTCAGTTTCTCAAGATCCTTTTCTTCACCACTTCTGATCCAATCTTTGGCTTTTTTAAGTTTGGGAGCCTCAAGTGGCGCTTGAAAATACTTACCTCTGATAATGTTTTGTTTCAAAAGGAAGTTATCGATATGAGAATCATAATACTCCTTGATGTCTTCTTCGGTAATTGCGGTATCCAGATTCTGTGCGATATATTCTTTTTTAAACTCAAATACCATGAGGGAATATCTGTAATCGTTGACCTTCCGGTTAATCTCCTTTAGGTCGAATTCCACTGATTCTTCTGCCCTTTTCAGCAACAACTCGTTTTTGACCCAACTCTTGATGTACCTGGAAGCCAGGTCCGCACTGTCCCTGCTTGTTTGTGCGGTTGATGTAACGGATCCAAGGTCATCTGCGTAAAGGATCTTTTCTCCAACTCTTGCCAGGGGTATCCTTTCCTCCTTTTCTTCCTTTTTATCAGAGGAGATAAGCTGACATCCCCCAACAATCATAATGAGTAAAAAAAAGAAAGGGGAATACCTCAAGGGTTGGCTTTAATTAGGGTTTTAAATACCTCCTCATTGATCTCAACGGGGTATTTTGCCTTCAATTCCTTTATCCATTCCTTTTCCAAATGGTCCTGGTAAGCCGAAATTGCCTCACCCTTCACTTCATCAAGTTTTTTGGGCCTGGGATCCTCTGTGTCAAAGATCTTCACCTTCACCACCCTATCCCCATTTGATACCTCATAGGTTCCGGCTTTCCATTCTACCTGATCTACAAATTCATTATCACCTTTTTCGAATTTTCCAGTCCTTGTGTTTAGGCTCAAAGGAGCGGCTTTATTCAAACTGGCCTGAAGGTCCTTAGGGTTTACAGAATAGAAAACCACACTGATCTTCCTGGCTTTGGCGGGGTCTTCATCAGCATCCTTGGTCCCTGCATTTACATATTCGACGGACCCTTCAGGAAGGCCTAATTCTCCCGCCTTTTCCTTGATATAGGAGATCCTTTCTTCACCGATCTTGCTGTATTTTCCGTAACTCTCTTTTGGATATGAGTTCACAGTGACCTTTGCCCTCAGATCAGGATTATTGACAAGTACTTTTAATCTTGCAAGGAAAATGTTCAGATCATTCTCACTCAATTCCTTTGATCTGAATTCGTAGTAGTAGGTTCCTGGTATGGGTCTGGAAACGCTGAACAACCCTCTTTCTAATTCCTCATCAACGATTTTTAAGATGGATTCGCTTTTACAATCAAAGACCCATGCCTCCGCTCTTTCTCCCCATTGAAAATCATCCTGGTTATCATTGAAAAAGGCTTCAAGGCCGGCGGTATCCCTGGTCGATTCGTTCCAGATCCTTTCCTCCATCAAATTGAACATCAGGATACCATCATGGTATTCGTTCATGAGCATTTTAAAGTCATAGTACTTTTTCTCAAGTTGGTCTTCCTCATACTTTATTATCGATTCCTCCACAAATTGAGGGTAATGCAATCTGACAAAGAATTCAGGTGAGATATCGGATTTTGGCCTTCTCATCTTTAGGAATTCAAGAAAATCCATAGAACTGAATCCATCCTTGTTAAGGGTGAAGAGGCTCTTCTGATATTTTTTATTGCCCTCAGCGACCGCGAAATTTCCATCGAAAATGGTTGAATCCACCTGAGATGCAAACCAATCAAGGTTCTTGGGGTATTCTTTGAAATTGTTCTCTTGCTTTAGCCTTTTCACAAGGGTAGTTTTTTGAACCTTTGCCCTGGCATCCCTTTCAACCCATTTCTTGAGCTGGGGTTCCATTTCTTCATAGGATTTCTGTAGATCCCTGCTGATGAATTTGATGATATGCCATCCATATGCTGTTTGAAATGGTTCCGTCAGCTCACCAGGCTCATTCATATTCAATGCCCTTTCCTTGAATTCGGGCACGATCCTTGAGTTCACGTTCAAAGGATCCAGTTCGCCGTCTTTAACCTTTGAATAACCGTCCTCGGAATACTCGTTGACCATTTTGCTCCATTCAGCTCCATTTTTTAGCTCCTTGTAGATCTCTTCTATTTTTTGTTTGGCAGCTAGGGAGTCTTCGGGGTCCATTCCTGCTGAGGCTCTTAGCATGATGTGAGCAACCCTTACTGTTCCCTTGGTCGGGCGGCGGTCTTGAACTTTCATGAAATGATAGCCAAAGTCGGTTCTGAAAAAATCGGATACCTCACCTACAGGAGTATTATATGCCCTGCTTTCAAAGGGATAAACCATTGCGAAAGCGCTGAAGTATCCGAGATCCCCGGAGTTCTCAGCTGCTGATGGGTCTTGGGAATTTGATCTCGCGATTTTTCCAAAATCCGCACCTCCAATGATCTGGTTGCGGAGGTTTTGAATTGAGGTGTATGCCTTTGCCGTGTCCTCAGGAAGTGCGTCGGGACCAACCCTGATCAAAATGTGTGATGCCCTGACTTCCTCCTGCATTCTGTCATAAGCCTCTTTCATCAGTTTTTCAAGGGTCTCCTTAGAGGTCAGATAAGGCTGAGCGGCTTGCTTTCTGTACTGCGCTAACTCCTCATTGAAAGCCATTGAGGTATCCATTCGAAGCTCCATTGCTTCCTTGATCTTCAACCTGAAATTCACATATAGATCCAGGTATTCTTTAAGGCTTTTTTCTGTGTAGGCATCGTCCTGCCTGCCATTACTTTTGTTATAAACGTAGTTGAATTCTTCAAGGGAGGTGGATTCACCTGCAACGGTAAATAGAACCTCTCCCTCAGGGGCTTTTGCT
>JANQSY010000015.1 GCA_028279065.1 Cytophagales bacterium | reverse complement strand
AAAAGAACTCCTTTCCGCCTTCAAGCTTCACCTCTAAGAGTTCTCTTGAGTACATCAAAGCCAGCTTCCTAATAAGTACTGGCCTTTGAACCTTGGTTATTTTTTGGATTTGGCTTAGGTTTTTAGGCTCAGAATCAATGCTTCCCAAGATCTTATGTTCAAGGCTTCCATATTTTAATCCGGATCTATTTCCCTGTTTCTTAAAGCTGAGAGATTCGCGCTCAACTGGTCCCATACGTATCGATTCTTCGCCTGATCTTTTATAGGCAATGGGCCATTTTTTTCCCTCGGTGACCACACCAATCGGTTTTTCAGGAGATTCTGGAATTTCGAGCTGGATAAGACCTCTTCCCATTCCTAGAGTGAATTGATTGAATTTTGGATATACCATTGGCTTCAGACCGATTTCCAACTTTCCTTTCAGGTATTCTAATTCCCCATCGGGGTCCTTCACTCCAACCACCTTGCCAGAGTCTTTTACTCCAACAAAAAGCTGACCTCCCTGACTATTTGAAAATGCACAAACTTCAATAAGGATTTGCCTGATATTCGAGGTCTTTTCTTTGAACTCCAGGAAATGATCCTCTCCAGATCTTGAAATTTGTTCTTCAATGTATTTGGGTAATTCCTTCATTCAAACTGGTTTATCATCCGGGATAAGGGCCTTTCAGATAAAAAAATGCATTTTCTGAGTCATTTTTATGTTATTGAGGCAAGTGAATTTTTTCTTTTTAGCTAAATTTCCAACAATCAAACCCATTTATTATGAGAATTAAATACACAACCTTACTATCTTTTATACTGATCTTTTCCTTTGGCATCACTGTATTTGCTGGTGGAAACAAGACAATGATCAAAACAAAAGGTGGGACCTTTGAAATTGAAATCATTAAAAATAATGCACCCAATCATGCCCTGGTTAATAACGCTATGAGGACCGCAAGTGTTGACACCATCCTTCATGAGGATTTTAGTGGTGATACTGTTATTCCAGACCAAAACAATGGAGGCTATATGATCAATCTTGATGAGGACGGATTGCCAGCGGCAAATAGCAGACCTCAGGATTGGTATTACTCTGAAGATTCCAAGAACGATAGCCTTGGATGCGTGGATTCAGTGAATGGAATGGCTTGGTCTAATTCCTGGCTTCAGGGATTTGCTCCTGGAAACAGGAATTCCTTAACATTCCCGGTTATTGTTTCAAAAACAGGAACAATGCTGAGTTTTGGAATCGCCTCCTACCAATTCCCCTTGTATGCAGATGGGATTACTATAATGATTTCTCCTGATGGAACATCAAGCAATGCAAACAATGATACCTTGATCCAATATGGTCAATATCTAAGTGGTGACGGAAGCTGGTTTAACCCTACCACTCCATATACTTTCAGCGCAACGGATGTCTTGCTTACATATTTTGGTGCCGATGGGTGCCAGGCAGGAGTTCTTGATCCTTCCATTGACTCGGCAAGGGGTAAAGCCTTGTTCCATTACCCAATGTTCGACTTGTCAGCCTATGTGGGGCAAACAGTTTACGTTTTCTTCTATCATGATTCTGACGATGATAATTTGATAATGTTGGATGATATTTTGATTACTGAGCCACAAGGCGTAGGTCTGGAAGACAATCTTCCAAATGTGCATTTGGCTGCATTTCCAAACCCTGCTTCACAAAACCTAACTGTGGAGTATGGAGGTGTCGAAGGGCAGCAGGTTTCTTTTAAGATCCTGGATCAGGCAGGAAAGTCTGTTTTCAGCTCTCCAGCCAGGAAGGCTGACTTTGGAAGCAACAAAGTTCAGGTTGATGTGTCTTCCTTTTCTGCAGGAATGTATATAATCAAGATCGAAACCGAGCATGGCGTAAAAACCACTAAGGTTATCGTTGAGTAATTAAACTTGATATATAATAACCCCGCAGGATCCTGATCTTGCGGGGTTTTTTTTGCTCCAAACTTAAGTATGACACCATTGCCGGATTATCTATTTTTGCGGCCGTGAGGATCAGGGAGGTAAAAAATAAAAAGGACAAAAGGGATTTTTTAGAGCTTCCCTTGCACATCTATAAGAACGATCCGAATTGGATCCGCCCCCTGGATAAAGACATTGAAAAGGTTTTCGACCCAAACGAGAATAAACTTTTTCGAAATGGAGATGCTACCCGATTCCTTGCCGAACAGGACGGAAGGATTGTAGGAAGAGCTGCAGTATTTTTCGATAAGAAAACCTCTCAAAAAGAGAAGCAACCTACGGGTGGGATGGGGTTCTTCGAATCAATTAATGATAAGGAAGTTGCTTTCGCATTGTTTGATTCTTGCGTGGAATGGTTGAAGGAACAGGGAATGGAGGCCATGGATGGGCCAATCAACTTTGGAGAAAGGAATAACTGGTGGGGCTTACTTGTAGATGGTTTCACTCCGGCCAACTATTGCTGCAATTATAATCCCAAGTACTATAAGAAGTTCTTTGAGGATTATGGGTTCAAACTGTATTTCAATCAATACACCTACTACCGCGAAGTAGAGGATGAATTATCAGATAAGATCAAGGCAAAGACCCAAAGGATATTTGCAAACCCCGATTACTCTTTCGACCATTTCCGAAAATCGAGATTGGAAAAGTATGCAGAAGACTTCCTTGAGATCTATAATAAGGCTTGGGTAAAGCATGGGGTAGGAAAACTTAAGAAAGCACAGGCCATGGCTGTATTCAAGCAGATGAAACCGGTTATCGATGAAAGGATCGTTCTTTTCGCCTATTATAAAGGTGAACCTGCAGCCTTTTTTATCATGCTGCCGGAGCTGAACCAGCTATTCAAGTACGTAAATGGCAAGCTTGACCTGATAGGTAAGATCAAATTCCTATACCACAAATGGAGAGGGGCATGTACGAAGATGTTTGGGGTGGTGTTTGGGGTTGTACCGGAACATCAGGGCAAGGGTCTGGAGGGAGCAATTGTAGGCTACTCTTCCCAAATTGTTCAAGGCGGGAAGACCAATTATTTCGATTTTGAAATGAATTGGATCGGTGACTTCAATCCTAAGATGATGAAGCTGTGTGAAAACGTAGGTGGAAGAATATGGAAGACCCACATAACCTTTAGATACTTATTTGACAGAGAAAAAGCCTTTGAAAGGCATCCAATTATTGATTAAAAAATGAATAGACAAAACGACATTTTGGTTATAGGCTCGGTTGCTTTTGATGCAATTGAAACTCCGTTTGGAAAAACCGACAAGATCATCGGCGGTGCAGCGACCTATATTTCCCTTTCTGCATCTTATTTGAACAATGAAGGAAGAACCCATTTGGTTGCTGTTGTTGGAGATGATTTCCCTCAGGAAGGTTTGGACATGTTTGACCAAAAGGGAATTGATACAAGAGGTTTGGAGATCAAGGCCGGAGGGAAGACCTTCTTTTGGTCAGGAAAATATCATAATGATATGAACACCAGGGACACACTTGTGACGGAACTGAATGTTCTTGGTGAATTTGATCCTGTTCTTCCAGAGGAGTATAGAAGTATCCCCTTTGTAATGCTTGGTAACCTGGACCCATCAGTTCAGAGATCCGTGATCGAACAAATGGAAACCAGACCGGAACTGATCGTGATGGACACCATGGATTTCTGGATAGAAAATACCAGAGATGAGTTGATGAAGACATTGAAGCTGGTGGATGTTTTGTCTATCAATGATGAAGAAGCGAGGCAACTTTCGGGAGAATATTCTCTGGTTAAGGCATCAAGAAAGATCCTATCCATGGGACCTAAAGTCTTGGTCATAAAAAAGGGAGAGCATGGAGCTCTTCTGTTCAATGAGAGGCAGGTCTATTTTGCTCCCGCCCTGCCTTTGGAAGATGTTTTTGATCCTACAGGTGCGGGGGACACCTTTGCCGGAGGGTTTATTGGTCACATTGCCAGCACGGGTCAAACCAGTTTTGAAGAAATGAAAAGAGGGATTCTTTTTGGATCTGCGCTGGCCTCCTTTTGCGTGGAACGCTTTGGGATTGAAAGGTTAGAGGACCTCACTAAGAGCGAGATCACGGGTCGCTTGCGCGAATTCATTGATCTTGTTCAGATCGATATGGAATTTGTTTAGACTCAATATTGCCACTAACATCTTTTCTTTCTACTTTTGCAGGCCAATTTTTTAGGAAATGAAAAGAACATTTCAACCTTCAGTAAGGAAAAGAAAGAACAAGCACGGATTTCGTGAAAGAATGGCAACCAAAGCCGGAAAAGCCGTATTGGCCAACCGTAGGTCTAAGGGAAGGAAAAAATTGACCATATCCGACGAGGATAGGGGTAGAAAATAATTCATTATGCGGAATGGAATTTTCCGCTTCCAAAACGAACATTGATGCCTCTTTTCCGGAAAAGGAAAGATTAAAAGGCAAGGCCGAGATTTCGGAGCTTTTTGAAAAGGGCTCCTTTTTTTATTTAAAGCCTTTTAAGATTTATTTTCTGGAAGGAAGTCAGAATGAATTTCCCAGAGTCCTTATTTCGGTGCCAAAATCAAGGTTTTCCAGGGCAAGTGAAAGGAACTTGTTAAAGAGGAGGATAAGGGAGTCTTACAGATTGAGTAAGGCATCGATCATTGACCGGTTATCCTCAAATGGAATTAATTTAAAAAAGATAGGGTTCGTTTATGTGGAGGATAGATTATTTTCGTTTGCTTATTTAATGAAAACAATGGCGGATTTCTCTGGTTCCGTTAAAAGATCAATCAAGAAAAGGAATGCCTAAAAAACCCATCATATACATCGCTGCCTTTATCCTGCTCATAGGCGGCGTATCATTGACAGAAAAATATAGCCAGCAGTATTTCAATGTAGCCAAGAACCTGGACATTTTCGCTACTCTCTATCGGGAGGTCAATACCTACTATGTGGATGACATAGATCCTACGCCATTTATCCGGACCGGGATCGATGCGATGTTAAAGTCACTGGACCCGTACACCAATTATATATCGGAAGATGAAATAGAAGACTTCCGCACGCTTACAACCGGTGAATATGGGGGAATAGGGGCCATCATCGGACAAAGAGGCGAGGACATTATGGTTATCATGCCTTATGAAGGCGATCCGGCTGATAAAGCTGGGTTAAAGGCTGGAGACCGGATACTCAAGGTGAATGGGATTGAAGTCTCTGGTAAGACATCCGGTGAGGTGAGCAAGTTATTAAAAGGACAGTCTAATTCTTCCATTACCCTCTTTGTGGAGAGGCCTGAGAGGAATGAGACATTTGAAGTAAAGATCACAAGGAAGAAGATCAAGCTTGCGAATGTCCCATATTATGGAATGATCGATGAGGAGGTGGGTTACATCAGATTGACCGATTTTTCGATTGGTGCCTATAGTGAAGTCAGGAAAGGAATTGAGGAATTACAAAACCAAGGAATTAAGAAACTGATCTTTGACCTTAGGGAGAATCCAGGTGGTTCCCTGGACGAAGCGATTAAAATATGTTCCATTTTCCTCCCTGTTGGATCCAAGGTAGTGGAAACCAAGGGCCGGTATGAACAATATAACAAGACTTATAATACCCTTATTCCTCCTTTGGACACAGCTGAAATGCCGGTGGTCGTCCTTACCAGTGAGGCTTCCGCTTCCGCTTCTGAGATCGTTGGCGGGGTGATCCAGGATTATGACAGAGGACTATTGGTAGGACAACAGACTTTCGGGAAAGGCCTGGTTCAAATGACAAGGCCTCTTATTTATAATAGCCAGCTTAAGGTAACCACTTCCAGATATTACATACCAAGTGGAAGGTGCATTCAGGCTATCGATTACAGCAACCGAAATTCTAACGGGGAGGCGACCAAGGTCCCGGATTCCTTATTGGCAGAATTTAAAACAAAGAATGGAAGAGTAGTTCGGGATGGCAGGGGTATCAGGCCGGATATTGATGTGGACCTGGAGAACTATGCACCCATTACCATAACCCTTCTTAGGAAGAATTACTTCTTTAATTATGCCACGATCTTTTACTACAAGAACGAAACCATTCCCCCGCCACGAGAATTTGAAATCAGTGATGAGGAATATGAACGTTTTGTAAGCTGGTTGGATGATAAGGATGTGGAGTATACCACCCAAGTTGAAAAAACCCTGGAAAAGCTAGAAGACCTTTCCAAGGAGGAGAAATACCATGATGCCATAAACGTTGAATTGGAATCACTGAGGAAGAAGGTTCACCATAGCAAAGCCTCAGACCTCCAAAATTTCAAAGATGAGATAAAACAGGTTCTAAAGGAGGAGATCGTTGGTAGGTATTATTATCAAAGAGGAGTGGTCGAATCTTCCTTTGATTCCGATCCAGATATTCAAGCTGCTCTGAAGATATTAAGGGATGAAGGAGAGTATCAAGACTTCCTGGTTGCCCGAAACGATTAATGATCTATTTTTTGCTGATCCTTGGAGGACTCCTGGGAGGGTTCCTGGCGGGGCTTTTTGGTGTGGGTGGTGGGATTATCTATGTATTGGTTCTCCCATATGCATTAAAAGAGTTTGGAATTTCCGGTCCTGAACTTGCGCACTTTACTATTGCAAATTCCCTGTTGGCAACAATATTCACGGCCATTTCCGCCCTATTGCGGCACTCAAGGAATAAAAACATTTTTCCAAGGCAATCCTTAATCCTTGGTATCTCTGGAGGACTCACAGCGCTATTGATCACAATATTTGTGGTTGAGGCTCCCTTCTTTTCGATGGAAGTTTTCAACTGGGTTCTCTTGGCCCTTTTAGGATATATGCTAGCCGACCTGCTTATAGGTTCGAGAAAAAAGGAATCCGTTGGGGAGTTTGAAGAAAGACTTGCGGGATATTTACCAATAGGATTTGTGGGTGGATTTGTTTCTGCTCTCTCTGGTTTAGGGGGCGGAATTGCGGTTATTCCTCTTGTTTTAAAATTCCAAAGATCCAATATCAAGGAAGTCGCTTCGATCTCAATGGGATTCATTGCAACAAGCGCTCTGATCGTTTCCTTATATAATGGTATGTCAAAAGTTAATACGGAATCGATATCCGGCTCTTTTGGATTCCTTGTCTTCCCTGTCACTTTAACCTTGGTTCTTGGAGTTGTTGTTGGTGCTCAATTTGGGGTTCTGGCAAATAAACGACTACCAGAGGCGAGGATCAGATACGGATTTATGGTGCTTCTGTTTCTTTTAATCATTTGGAAACTTTCTGAAATTTTTGCCGGTGGCTAGAATTTTATGTTTGGAATCTTCTTCGGACTATTGTTCGGTTTCGGTTTTTGATGAAGAGGAACTGATCTGGAACCAGGAAGAAACGAAAGAAAGGTCACATGCCCAAAAACTTGGCACAATGGTTAAGGATTCGCTGAGAGCTTTTGAAGGAGGATCACCGGAAGCGATCGCGGTCTCGGCAGGACCTGGATCTTACACTGGATTGAGGATTGGAGTTGCCCTGGCAAAAGGGCTTTGTTCGGGATTTGATCTCCCCTTGATCTCAGTGCCGACATTGCGGATCATGTTGGAGGCATTTAAACTGAGCGGGGATTTTCAGGAAGCTGATTTTTTTGTTCCCATGATAGACGCCAGGAGAATGGATGTTTATTATTCAATCTTTGATGGGAAAATGAAGGGGTTGACTGAAGATCAGGATATGGTGCTTGATGCGAATTCTTTTTCGAAGGAAAGGGAAAAGGGAAAATGCCTGTTCTTTGGGAATGGGTCCAGGAAGTTTTTGGAGTTGATAGGGGGCGTTCCGAAAGAGGAGAACTTTGGAGGTGATGCAAAACCCCTTTCAAAATATATGGGCAAGGAGGCATGGAGAAGTTTCTCTAATAATGAATTCCAAGATCTGGCCTATTTTGAACCAAAATATGTGAAAGATGTTTTTGTTACTAAACCAAAACCAACCTTTGGCTAATGGCTGAAGAGATCATAAATAGAGTAGCGAATAGCCCGTTGAAAAGCCTTGACCTTGATCAGGTTCTTGAGGAACCGAGTATCCTGGAATTTGATCTGGCTGAATATTTATTCCAAGGCTTGGTTTTAAGAGAAAAGGAGTTCCGTTCCGCTTTAAAGGAATTAGATACTTCTCGGTTCAAGGATCGCTCGGTAGCTCTTCATTGTAGTTCGGATGCCATACTCCCGATTTGGGCATATATGCTTGTAAACTCCAAACTATCAGGAGTGGCCAAGAAAGTTTATTCCCTGGATCCGGCTGCCGCAAGAGTTCAATATCAGATTGACCAGATCCGTGAACTGGATCTTTCTGAGTATATGGATTCAAAAGTTGTGGTCAAGGGTTGTGCCGATGTTCCCGATAAAGAAAAGATTTACAGCGAGTTGACCTGGCGGTTGATTCCATTGGTTCAAAGCCTTATGTATGGTGAACCCTGTAGCACCGTTCCTGTCTTTAAAAAACCCAGGGAATAGTTCCTGATTCTGTATTATCTTTAATGCCCTTTTTCCTCGTGAAAAAAGATTAAGTTTTTTTCAACCAGGTCTTGTTTTGTAAGGTTGGTATTTTGTACTTTTGCACTCGCTTTTTCGGGGGGTGTAGATGAGTAGAAGGGGAAAGCGGTGATAAAGAGTCTTGAGAAGTCGGGACTTTTTCGTTTCTGA
>JANQSY010000003.1 GCA_028279065.1 Cytophagales bacterium | reverse complement strand
ATAGACAGTCAGATCATTACCCATTACCCTGAAAGTATTGAAACGGGAAAAAGGATCACTGAATCTGAGGCGAGCTATGAAACCGAAGTTCGCAAAAGGATCCATGTTCCTGAGATCTCCAGAGACCTGGTGGAGCAGGTAGCATTTGAGGCCAGGGAAAGCGAATACATCGACGAGAAAAGCGGAGTTTCCGCCCGGCTGACCATCTCAGCATTTGAAAACCTTCTTGCATCCGCGGAAAGGAGAATGGAGATCAACGGTGAGAAAAATACCATTACCCGAATGGGTGATTTCCTCAGCATCATCCCGTCAATCACTGGAAAAGTCGAATTGGTCTATGAGGGGGAGCAGGAAGGGGCGGCTGATGTTGCTTATTCACTGATCGGGAAGGCTATCCGGAGTCGTTTCACCGATCTTTTTCCGGACCCCGAGAATTTCAGGAAAAAGAAGGGAGAGGAGCTGATCAATCCATATAGTGAGCTTGTCTCATGGTTTGAGAGCGGGTCAATTCTAGACATCAAGAACGACTTGAAAGAGAAGGATTACCACTCCCTATTGGATTCCGTTCCGGGTCTGCTTGCTCTAATTGAAAGATACTGCGGAAAGGTTTCAAAAGATGAAAAGTATTTCTTCATGGAATTCGCTCTTCATGGTTTGGCTGAATTCTCCTTGATCAGTAAGAAACACAATGCAAAGGGATTGCAATTCAAGGATTTATTATCAGGGATGCTCACACAAAGTGAGAATCGAGATACGAGAAACGAGAAACGAGAAGAGTAAGTATTTGGATCTCAATCTCATTTCTCGTCCCTTGGTGTTTAATCCCAATTTGTAAATATATTTCGCTCAATTCTGCCCAAAGATTTCGGGGATTAAATTCCAGCATATACTTTTGGTAAATTTTTAACCAGAAGGTTTCTTAATGCCCCGAGATAAGTCTATCAAATCGGTCCTGATCATTGGAAGTGGACCGATCATCATCGGCCAGGCCTGCGAGTTTGATTATTCCGGATCCCAGGCAGCCAAATCATTAAAAGAAGAAGGGATTGAGGTCATCCTGATCAATTCAAATCCGGCAACGATCATGACCGATCCGGTTACCGCGGACCATATTTATCTAAAACCCTTGACCAAGGCTTCTATAGTTGAGATACTGAAGAAGCATAATGTCGATGCCGTACTCCCTACTATGGGAGGTCAAACCGCCTTGAACCTGGCAATGGATTGTGACCAGGCTGGGATTTGGGACAAGCACAATGTCAGGGTCCTCGGGTCGGATTTTGAGGCCATAGCCACCACCGAAGATCGTGAGAAGTTCAGGCTTAAGATGCAGGAAATGGGGATCGGGGTCTGTAAAGGGAAAACAGCGAAATCCTTTTTGGAAGGAAAGGAGATCGCCCAGGAAATAGGCTTTCCGCTAATCATCAGATCTTCATTTACCTTGGGTGGGGCAGGGGGTGCCTATGTGGAGAAAGCAGAGGATTTTGAACAGGCCCTTTCTGCTGGTCTTCATGCTTCTCCCATCCATGAAGTCCTTATCGAGCAAAGCGTTCTTGGCTGGAAGGAGTATGAGCTTGAGATCATGATGGATTCCGCAAGGAATTTCATTGTGATATGCTCAATTGAAAATTTTGATCCCATGGGGGTCCATACTGGAGACTCTATCACTGTGGCTCCGGCCATGACCCTTCCCGATACCATTTATCAGCAAATGCGGGATTATGCCCACCGCATGATGGCCGAGATAGGTTCTTTTGCCGGGGGCTGTAATGTTCAGTTCTCCGTCGACCCAAAGACCGATGAGATCATCGCCATTGAGATCAATCCGAGGGTCTCAAGATCCTCAGCACTGGCATCCAAAGCTACCGGGTATCCCATAGCCAAGATCGCGGCAAAGTTGGCGATAGGGTATAATCTGGATGAACTGCCAAACCAGATCACCAAGAATACCTCGGCCATGTTTGAGCCAGCCTTGGATTACGTGATCGTGAAGATCCCAAGATGGAATTTTGACAAGTTCGAGGGCGCCGACCGGCACCTTGGATTGACCATGAAGTCCGTGGGCGAGGCTATGGGCATAGGAAGGAATTTCCAGGAAGCCCTGCAGAAGGCTTGCCAATCATTAGAGATCAAAAGAAATGGTATAGGTGCAGATGGGAGGGAGGTGAAGAACCCTGACCAGATCCAGGAAAGCCTACAATATCCCAGTTGGAACAGACTGTTCCATATCTATGATGCCTTCAAGATGGGGGTATCCTTCAGGACAATACAAAAACTGACCAAGATCGACCCTTGGTTCCTACACCAGATCGAGGACTTGCTTAAATATGAGCAAACCTTGAAACCCTTTACCAAGGATACCATCACAAAAGAAATGTTGATCGAGGCCAAACGTAGGGGATATGCGGATCGGCAAATTGCCCATTTGTTGGGCTGCCTTGAGTCTGAGGTCTACAAAAAAAGACAGGAGCTTGGAGTGAACAGGATCTATAAACTGGTCGATACCTGTGCAGCCGAGTTCGAGGCTCAAACCCCATATTATTACTCCACCTTCGGTGAGGTCAATGAATCTGAAAGGAGCGATAAAAAGAAGGTGGTTATCCTTGGTTCAGGTCCCAACAGAATAGGGCAAGGCATCGAATTCGACTACTCCTGTGTGCATGGGGTTCTTGCTGCGAAGGAATGCGGCTATGAGACCATCATGATCAATTGCAACCCCGAAACCGTCTCAACGGATTTCGATGTGGCTGACAAGCTTTATTTCGAACCGGTTTTTTGGGAGCATATTTATGATATCATTCAGCATGAGAAGCCTGAAGGGGTAATTGTTCAACTTGGGGGACAGACCGCCCTTAAACTGGCCGAGAAACTTGACCGTTACGGGATCAAGATATTCGGTACCAGCTTTGAATCCCTTGACCTTGCTGAAGACAGGGGCCGATTCTCTACACTCCTTAAAAAACTCGAGATCCCTTATCCTCCTTTTGGTTCTATTGAAACCACAGAAGAAGCTCTGGAGATGTGCAAGGAACTCAAGTTCCCGCTCCTGGTAAGGCCATCCTATGTCCTTGGTGGACAAAGTATGAAGATCGTCATCAATGAGGACGAATTGGAGAAGCAGGTGGTCGAGATCTTCAAACAACTCCCGGGGAACAAGATCCTATTGGATCATTTTCTGGACAGGGCCATCGAAGCTGAGGCGGATGCCATTTGCGATGGGAAGGATGTGGAGATCATTGGGATAATGCAGCATATTGAGCCTGCTGGAATTCATTCCGGAGACAGCTATGCGGTGCTTCCGCCCTTTAACCTTGGTGACCTGATCATTCGTCAGATCGAAGAGTACACCAAGAAGATCGCTCAGGCAATGAATGTGGTAGGGTTGATCAATATCCAATTTGCGATCAAGGACGATAAGGTCTATGTGATAGAAGCTAATCCAAGAGCTTCCAGAACCGTTCCTTTCATTTGCAAAGCCTATCAGGAACCCTATGTCAATTATGTGACCAAGGTCATGTTGGGCGAGGCGAAACTCAAAGACTTCAAATTTAATCCTGTCAAAGAGGGATATGCGATCAAAGAGCCGGTATTTTCATTTGAAAAATTCCCACAGGTAAATAAGGAACTTGGGCCAGAGATGAAATCGACGGGAGAGGCGATCTACTTTATCGAAGATCTCTATGATGATTACTTTACCGAGGTTTACAACGAACGAAATCTCTATCTCAGCCGTTAATACATTGCTATGATCAAGTTTTTAATTTTTCTATTTGTTTTCTTTTTCCTGGTGTATCATGTAACCAGGATCTTATTCAGGCCATTCATATTTTTTGCTGGCCAACGTCGGTCGGGTGGGAACTTTGACACCGAGAACAATTCTAGGACAGGTGATATCAAAATAGATTACGTTCCTAAGAAAAAAAGGAATACGCCTAAGGACGAAGGGGAATACGTGGATTTCAAAGAGGTAGATTAAGCCTTTCTATTTTTTTATAAATCTTTTAAAGTGGGTTGTTTCGGCGATCTGGGAAGAAATCAGATAAATTCCTTGAGGTAAATCCGATATATCTATCGTACCGCTCTCATCTCGCCTTAATATAAAGCGTTCTCCCTTCGCTGAGATGATCTCAATCCGATCGAATAAACGGCTTCCATCCACATCCAATATGATATTGTTCCTGGCAGGGTTTGGGTAAACATTTAGGGAAGTTTCCGACTCAAATTTTAATGAAGCTGGAGGCGGTTGGCCTAGACTATCCAGCATGTATCTGGACAGGAATTTCCAGATCTCAACCGAAGCATCAATATCCATATTCCCTGAAGACCCGGGCCAATTATGTCCATCCCCATTAAGTCTGAAATGTTCAACTTCTGCTCCATTGGCTGAGTTGGAATAAACAATATGATCGGCCGTGCTTCCATCCATGCTATCGATGTCAGGAATTGGGATTACTTGGGCTGGCGTGTCTGCCTCGTTGAACTCAACCCAATAATCCAAAATCGTGTTTATCGGTCTGGAAAATCCAGCACCATTATATGGCACTGTATTATCTGCCGTACCATGAAATTGAAGCATAGGGGTATAATGCGAAGGGTTGCAATTATTTAAGGTTTGAGGGGTCATCGAACCTCCAACTGAAGCAATGGCAGCAATCCTTTCGCCAGCCTTGCAGGCAAGCTCAAAGCTGAAAAAGCCTCCATTCGAAAAGCCAATACTATACACCCTGGATTGGTCAATATTATAGTCCCCGGACAAGCTATCTATGAGCGCCAAAGTGAAGCCGATATCATCTGCGGTGCTTCCAAGAGTCCAGCCCCCGACGTTCCAATGGGTATTCCCATTAAATAAGGTGCCTTGAGGATGAACAACCAGGAATCCAGCTGTATCGGCAATTGGCCTCATGTCACTTCGGTCCAACTGGTTTTGGGCAGTATTTGTAAAACCGTGATAATTAAGGATCAATGGAACCGGATTAGCCCCTGAATAGCCAGCTGGTACATATAAGATGTAGGACCTTAAGACATTGTCATGAATAAATGATCCATTGATAGTCTGCTGGGCTTCGGATTGAAGAAAAAGGAGAAAGGCAAGAAGAAAAGCCAGGCCTTTTTTCATTTAGATTTTTCGATTAACGAGCTTTAATGTATTTCTAAATTACCTCAAATTTTAACCGGTTAAATAATATTGCGGTCCAAATTCATTACTGGTTGAATGAAAAGATCCTGTTTTTAGATCAGAACTATTTTCTTATATGGATTCTTTTTATAGAAATATGTTTGGTATTCTAACCCAAATTCCCGGAAGATGAAATTTGATCCTCAAGGCCTAAAAACCACATTTACCCTTGCAAGGACTGGGTCTAATCTTTCTTATTTCAGGATCATATTAGGTCTATCCTATTTCATCTTTTTCTTACGGCTTGTTATCCGGAAGAAATTTTCGGGTGTATTCATAAAACCCGATTTCCTGTTTGCCTATGATTGGCTCCCAGAACTCCCTGTATTCAGGGGGGAAGTCATGTGGATGATCATGGCTGGGCTATTGCTATCCAGTCTATTGATAGTGTTTAATCGTCTGGTCAGAGTCGCCTTTCTATTCGTATTCGTTGGTTTTGGCTACTTCTTCTTCCTTGAAAAAGCCTTATACAATAATCATTACTTTCTGCTTTGGTTGATGGCCCTTTGGGGTTTCATTGTATTCGAGAATAAGGGCCCGCTTGAACCATGGCAGTCCGGGCCCACAGAAGCCTGGCGCTACCTCATCCTGAAAGGACAGGTCATGATGGTTTATTTCTTTGGGGGAATTGCCAAATTCAATGAGGAGTGGTTGAAAGGCGATACCACCAGGTCTTTGTTGGAGCTCAAGCTTCCCGAAGTTGAACCAGGTCTTATCCTGGATCTTTCGCGTATCATGACCTATGGAGGATTGCTTTTTGATCTTTGCATTCCCTTTTTGCTGGTCTATAAGCCAACCAGACTTCTTGCTGTTGTTGCCGTACTGGTATTCAATATCAGCAACCACTTTGTCTTTGAGATCGGGATCTTTCCATTTCTTATGATGGGTTCCCTGATCCTGTTTTTTGATAAACCGTCTTCGGAACAAATAGAAAGGCCAAAATATCCCAGTCGATTATTGGTCTTTTCTCTTGCAAGCTTTCTCTTTCTTTCAGTCATCCCGTTCAGACATCTTCTTTACCCGGGAAATGTAGTTTGGACAGAAGAAGGGTACTTTTTTTCCTGGAGGATGATATCCTCGGTTAAAAAGGTTATTGCATCCTACCGATTGATCGACAGGAAGACAGGAGATCAGGTGATCATCAGTCCGAGAGAGGAGTTGAATTCAATGCAATACCATGCCTTGGGCAGATATCCCGAGCTTGCTTGGCAATATGCCCATCATCTTAAGAAAAGATACCAGGAAAAGGGCTGGGAAGACCCTATTGTAAACGGAAAGATCCAGGTCAAAATGAATAAGAGGCGCTTCCAATTCGTGTTTGACCCCAACCTTGACCTTGGCTCCCTGGATCACAAACCATTGAGCCATTTCCCGGAGATTCTTCCTGTGAAGTAATTTTACTTGATCAGCCCTTTTCGGCTAAGGATGGTTTCCAAAAGCTTAATGTCCCTTTCAGAGTTGAAAACTTTCATTGGCAGGTAGATCATCTGAGCCTTGTTGATCACCAGGGTGACCCCATTTTTGCTTTTTCTGGCTTTTTTGATCATTTCCCATTTGATGGGCATCCCTTGTTTGGTGCTAAGTTTCATTAGGATCTGCCTTGAGTTGATCTCATAGCTCACCCTTTCGAACAGCATCTTCGCCTGATCCAGCTGGGTAAGTCCCGTGAATTGGATCAACCAGAACAAGGCATATAGCAAGAGTCCAACCCCGGCAATGATGTAGAACCAGATGGTTTCTGGATAGATGAAAGTAAGTCCGGCAATGGCAATGGCTATCAAAAAGACCCACCATTGTTCGCGGAATACGTTTTTCATTCCGAGAGTGACAAAGGTCCTCTTTGACATCTGGTATTTCTTGGTGTTGATATTCATTCTTTTACTGCTTTTAAACTCAGGTCAAGGCTTTTGTAGGAATGGGTCAGTGCTCCTATTGAAATAAAATCCACCCCTGTCTCAGCGACCTCTTTAATATTCTTTTCAGTTATTCCTCCGCTTGCTTCGGTTTCAATTTTTCCATGGGTCAGTTCAACGCAGGACTTCATATCTTCGGGACTCATGTTATCAAGCATGACACGATCCGCCATTCCCGAGGAGATAACCTCTTTTACCTCTGCCAGAGTTCTTGTTTCAACTTCGATCTTGAGATCAAGCTTTGCTTCATCCAGGTATTCTTTGGTTCTTTTTAGGGCCTTGGTAATTCCCCCGCAGAAGTCAATATGGTTGTCCTTGAGCATCACCATATCGTATAGCGCAAAACGGTGGTTTTCCCCTCCACCGATCTTTACAGCCCATTTTTCTGCTATACGAAAATTAGGAGTGGTCTTTCTGGTGTCCAGAATCATAGCGTCGGTATGTGAGATCATTTCCTGAAGGCTTCGGGTATAGGTGGCTATTCCACTCATTCTCTGCATGCAGTTGAGCACCAATCTCTCACAGGAAAGCAATGACCTTTCATAGCCATAAACCTCGAAGGCCACATCTCCTTTTTTTACCTTTTGGCCATCGTTCAGGAAAACCTCAATCTGGATTTCAGGGTCGAACCGGCTGAAGATCCTTTTGGCAAGCTCTACTCCTGCCAATATTCCATCGGCTTTAACCAGGAGTCTTGACCTTCCCTTTTTCTCCTTGGAGATGGAAGCAAGGGTACTATGATCCCCGGATCCGATATCCTCTGAGAAGGCACCATCTATGAAACCAATTATTCTTTCCTCTGTGAGGTATTTTTCCACGCCGCGAAAATAAGAATTGGATTAGGGTTATTCGACCTCCCGGAACTCCATTTTGTATAATTCAGAGCCGACGCTGGTGTTCTTGAACCTGAGCAGGACCCGATAGCTTTTGGAACCTGTCTTGTATTGTCCAATGGAATAGGTAAGATTGCTGTCCTCTGAAGCCCCACTATGGATCAGGGAAAAGCCATTGGGAGGATTATCCACAAAGAAGCTTTTAAGCATTCCCTCTGATTGAGATTTATTGTAGTCGTTCCCGAAAATGCTAAGTTCAAAGCTTGCATGGAATAACTGGCTGAGCTCTTTTGAAGAACCGGAACTAAGCGCTACTCTGGTGGTCTCCAAAACCTTTTCATGATTGCTTTGCGACCATGAGAAATTTGGGCATATCACCGACCCGATAAGAAACAGAACCAGGACCCATTTTACCATAATTCAAATTTGCTAAAAACCTTGGAAGATTCCATTTTATTTGGATTTTATGGTCAAGAATTGGAACAATGTAAAGCTTCAAAGTGCTGGAAAGTCCTATGTAAGAAATTGACTAAAAAGTAGGCCTTAGGAAGCTTGGTGCATCGAAAAAAGGCGAAAATGAAGCATTTAAGTGGGAAATGTGGTTAACTTTTGTGTAAAGGGAGGTATGTTATTCGGGATTTTTTACTAAAATTGGTTCAAACAAAATCTTGCAATCATGAAAAAAACTCTACTCTCAATTGGTTTAACTGCGCTGATGCTTGCTCCTGTTTTCGGACAGGATCTTGAGGTCTCAGAATCTGCCAACGACGGCAAGTTGATGACCAAGCGTGGGGCGCCGATATTACCAGAAGCGGGTGACTGGGGAATTGGATTGGACGCAACTCCGTTTTTAGAATATGTTGGAAATGCATTCAATGGTAATTTTGGAAACACTGCCCCTACCTGGGAATTCACGGCCCAGTATCCAATGCACATCTACATTCGTAACGTGGTTGATGACAACACGGTATATCGTGGATTGGTAAGAATTGGATTTAGCTCCACTTCCCAGGATATTTACTCAGGTGGTACATTGCTAGGGACAGAATCCTCCAGCGCCTTCACTATCGGACTTGCTGCCGGTATTGAAAAAAATAAGTCTCTGGCCAACAGGCTAAGGGGTTATTATGGTGCTATGGCAGGGATATTCTTCCTTCCTTATTCGGATTCCACAGGTAATGTAGTAGGAAGTCAGAAGTTTGAGCCAGACGGTGGCGGAAACACTCAGGAATTTACTGGCGGAACAAGTTTTGCCATTGCTGCCAGAGCATTTATTGGAGCTGAGTATTTCTTCGCTCCTAAAATGTCCCTAGGTGGTGAATTTGGATGGGGATTGGCATTTGCTTCAACCAGTGACAGGAAGGCTAACAATGGTGGAACAGAAACCATTACTGATGGAAAATCCAGTGCCTTTGTCATAGATACTGACAACGGATCCTTTGGAGGCCTCACAGGCTTCTCAGGTCAGTTATCCTTCTTTATTTATTTCTGATGTAAAAGGATAAGAACCAATGAAATTCCCTCCTCCCAAATTCGGGGGGAGGGTTTTTTTTTCTCCTCTGGCAACTAAATCCAGGAATTTGCACTTGCAACGGCTAACCTTAATTCTATTCTTTTCTCTTTCCAAGGGTCTTTTTGCGCAGGAATACAACTCAGCCCTGATATCGGTTTACATTGAGAAGGACCTGAATGAGAATTCTGGAAAAAGCTACCCCCGGCTTGCAGAACTGGCCCATGACCCTGAGTTTGATCTTACGGCTTTGGCAGATTCGCTGGAGGATTATTTGAGCTCGGGATATTTTTCGGATTTTCCATTCAAAGTACTTGACAGGAACCTTGTGATCAATGACCCTCATTATCACGAATATGAAAGCCATTATTTTGAGAAAGAGGAAAATGAGCCGGTATCAGTTGCAAGCGGTTACAAAATGTTTCTTCTGGAACAAACCGATTATCATGAGCATGATGCGGATGAATTGTTCTCGGTCTTTCCACAGATCAACACCTTCCTAAGCGCCTCTGTTAAATTTCACTTGGTCAGGAGCAACATCAACAAAAAGATGGTTGAGATCAAGCCCGAATTCAAGCTGCACTTTTGGGATTACAAGAAGGAAGATACCCATGTATTCAGTAAGTCTACGATCTATGTATCCTCACTCCAGAGCTGGGACCCCATCACCAATGATCCTGACCGGGAGGTCTTAATAAATGAATTGAGATACGCTCTTGTCGCACTTATCCGGAAACTCAAAGAATCGAGAAAAAAGATGATCCAAAAAGTCAGGCAAAAGCTTGACTTGAATTAATCCTCGATCTTAAGGCTTTTAACCGGATCTTGATTTGCTGCCCTTACAGATTGAAAGCTGATGGTAAGCCAAGCAATGATCAATGCGATGAATCCTGCCAATCCGAAGATCCACCAGGAGAGTTGGATTCTGTATTTGTAATCCGTCAGCCATTCACTCATGAAATAGAATGCAATTGGCACGGCTATGACCAGTGAGACGACTATTAGAGTTGTGAATTCTTTGGAAAGCAATATGATAATGCTTGAAAAGGATGCCCCGAGGGTTTTTCGGATCCCGATTTCCTTGGTTTTTCGCTCTGCGGTAAAAGCCGAAAGTCCGAACAAACCAAGGCAACTGATCAAGATCGCCAAAAGCCCAAAATACCCGGCCAGTTTACCAACCCTGACCTCGCCACGATAAAGTCTTGCGTAATCCTCATCAAGGAAATGATAATCAAACAAATAATCCGGATTGATCTCATTATAGGCATCCTCTATCTTTTGGATGGTTTGGGTCATGTTTTGCCCTGAAACCCGGATATAAAAGAACCATGCAAAGTCCGGATCATACCTCATGATCATGGGTGCTATTTCACTCCTTACCGATTGAAAATGGAAGTTCTTGTTGACCCCGATGATCTTCCATTCTCCATCCCAGAATTTGATCGTTGTTCCGATAGGGTTTTCGAGATTCATGATCTCCAGCGCCTTTTCATTGATGACTACGGCGGTAGTATCCGTTCCAAACTCCGGAGAGAAAAACCTCCCTTCCAGCATCTCAAATCCCATAAGGTCGTTCAGGCGATGGTCTGTACCGACCATTTCAAAAAGAATGTTGGTTTCAGGAGCAATTCCAGGCCATGTGACACCACCTGAATTGTTATTTCTTCCCTGGAAGGAGTGGGAACACACAGACACCTGCTTTACATCCGGTATCTGGCGGAGTTTATCAGCAAGGACCTCGTAATTCTCTTCCAGATTCCCATTGATGTCGAAATACAAAAGATTGTCCTGCTTATAGCCAAGGTTTTTGTTTTGGATGAACTGGATCTGAAGATAAATGACAGCCGTAGCGATGATAAGGAAGATCGATAGGGTGTATTGGAAAATGACCAGTCCCTTTCGAATAAATGCCTCGCCCCCTTTTAGGCCGACCCTTCCTTTTAGGACTTTGACGGGAGCGAATGAGGAAAGATATAATGCAGGGTAACTTCCACTCAGGATGCCGGTAACCAGGGTAATAAGGGTAAGGCTCAACAAGAAATCTGTCTGAAGCAGGCTGGAGAAGGCGATCTCCTTATCGGTGAGCTCATTAAAAGGACCCAAAAGAAGTGAAACAACGAGTAAGGAAATGACAAGCGAGGAAAGAGCTATGACAAGAGCCTCCCCTAAAAATTGCCATATCAGGCTTTTCCTGGCTGCACCCAGGGTTTTTCGGATCCCTACTTCCTTGGCCCTTCTTGCCGACCTTGCGGTTGAAAGATTCATGAAATTAATGCCGGCGATAAGCAGGATAAATCCTGCTACTACCATGAAGATCCTTACATAAACTATTCTACCCCCGCTTTGCTTTCCATCCTCCCAGCTTCCCTTGAGGTAAAAATCCTTGAATGGAAACAGAAATAACTCAATTGAGGAATCCTCATTTTTTCCCTTGATAAAGTCTTTGATCTTTTCGGAAACCTGGTTATGGTCAGCTCCCTCAACAATGGTGGCATAGGTTCTGGGGCCGTTGTTTCCCCACTTTGTGGTCCAGGGGTTGTTCTTTCTGAACTCTTCAAAGGGAATTAGGTAATCGAAATCCAGGGTACTGTTATCAGGGATGTTCTCCAAAACTCCTGTGATTTCATAACTACCATTATCCCAGGATAAATACCTGAGATTCTCACCGACTACATCCTCTCTGCCAAAAATGCTCATTGCTGTTTCACGGCTGATCACAATTGAACTCGGGTCGTTCAGCGCGGTCTCTCGATCTCCGTAGATCAATGGAAAAGAAAATATTCTCAGAACGTCCGGGTCTGCATACCTCCCCTTGGCATTCAGCTTTTTATCTCCATAGGTGATCTGACCTTCGGTCGACCAGGTCATGGTGCAGGAGTATTCAATTTCAGGGACCTCCTCTTTCAATGCAGTTGAAAGAATTCCGGGAGTGGAAATGGTGGCAAAAACTCCATCTGCGTACGTCTGAAACTCCATGACGTTGAAGATCCTGTCCGCATTTGCATGGAATCGATCAACCTTGATCTCATCAAATACCCATAACATGATAAGGATACTACAACTGAGACCGGCACTTAGTCCGGCTAAGTTGATATAAAAAGATGATGGATGCCTCCGGAAATTGCGAAGGGCTATCAGCAGGTAGCTTTTAAGCATACTTGAATCTAAAGTTTAATTTGACCTCCAAAGACAAAGACTACATGAATGGTAAAAAGTTGCACCTGGAAAGGAAAAATGACCCGGACAAAAAGGGTATGGGATAAAAAACAAAGCTAAATTGTGCTAATAATTCCCTTACCCATTATGAGAAATTCTAAATACCTCATCCTTTTTCTTTTGTTATTTGGTTTGTCATCTGCTTTAAACGCTCAAAACGGGTTGGATACAGATGGAATTGACGATGCAGCTACGGCCTTATCCGCCTCTGCGCTCATCGCAGGAAGCAATCAGATCACGATGACAATGTGGGTATTCCCAAGAAACCTGAATGCTGGTTGGCCCGATTTCGATGGTTTTGGCGGGATCAGGAATGAACTTAGTGCAGATTTTTATCTCCTCCAGTTGAACTCGAACCAGGTTGAAGCCCGATTCAGGAATAGCGGAGGAACCGATTATACTTTCACCTTTGACTCCCTGCAACTCAACACCTGGAATCATTTCGTTTTGATGTATAATGGCACAAATCTCATTGGATACCATAATGGGCAATTTGAAAAACAGATCAGCGCAACAGGGACCATTCTGTCCACCACCGAAGGATTCCATGTCGGTTGGGTCCCTTTTCAGTCCACCCATTTTTACACGGATGGGATGGTTGATGAGGTCAGCCTTTGGGATAGAACCTTAACAGCAGGGGAGATCGAATGCCTTTACTATTCCGGGATCAATCAGCCTGACACGGCCTTGAAACTTTATTATAAAATGGATCAGGGCATTGCAGGAGGAAATAATACCGGTATTACTACACTGGTAGATAGCGCAGGCAACATCGATGCCTCTCTCACCGGTTTTGCGCTCACCGGAAACGCTTCGAATTTCGTTGCCGGGGTTCCTCAATACATTGATATTCAGGACACCATCTGTTCGGGGGATTCAAGCCTTTTCGACGGGGTTTACTATCACAATGCAGGTATTTACCGAAATGTCTATTCCGCCTCAAACGGTTGTGATTCCATTCGGCAATTGACACTTAGGGTTGGGAATACAAGCTTTGCTACGGTTTTCGATACTACCTGCTCGGGATCCAACTATACTTTTCCTGACGGAACAACGATCAACAATATCAACAGTTCTATGGTACAGACCAGTAATCTGTTCTCACCCCTCGGCTGCGATAGCACCATAGTCACAGATCTGTTTGTTTATACCATTCCAACCACAAATGTCCTTGACACGGTATGTAACGGAGATAGCTATACTTTTCCGGATGGGACAACTCAAAACAATATTTCCTCCCCTGTAAGCCAGACAAGTGTGCTCTCGACTTCATTGGGGTGTGATTCTGCTGTGGTCACAGACCTTGCCGTTGTGACCCTGGATACTACAGTGAGCTTTATTCCTCCGGCAACACTCAGCTCAAACATGAACAATGCTTCATATCAATGGATCCTATGCCATGTTTTGAACATCCCTGCACAAGGCGAGATCTTCCAGACCTTCACTCCTACAAATCCAGGAAGTTATGCTGTGGTTGTAAGCTCAGGAGGGTGCGTAGATACTTCTGGCTGTCATTCGGTTGACCCTACTTCATTGGAGATGGACTTAAGTTCTATTTTCAATGTCTTTCCCAATCCTGCTGCCAAAGCTCTAACCATTGAATGTTCGGAGTTTCAAATGCCATCGGAATTTGAGCTTGTTGATGCACTGGGTAGAGTGGTTCTTAAAGGAAAGCTCGAACAGAAGAAAGAGATGATCCCGGTCTCTGATCTACCATCAGGCCATTACTTGATCCGAATTAATTCAGGAGAGTCGTACTTCTCAAAAAGGATCAGGATTGAATAGAGTTTAGGACAGCTTTTCGATTTGATATCTTGAGTTTCTGAATTCAAACTCCTCTCCTTCTTTTCTCCCGAGCATGGCTTGAGCCAGGGGGCTTGCCGGAGAGATCAGAAAGTATTCTTCTTCACCCAGCATTAGTTTACCGAATGAAACCGAGATCCAGAAACGGCCTTTATCCGTGATTACCAGCGACCCGACCTCGATCTCAGGAACCGAGGACTTATGAACCAGGGACTCTAACGAGGAGATATTCCTTTTCGTGTTCTGCATCACCATTTCCTGCTTATCCAGCTCTGACTGGATCATTTCCCTGGCCGTTTCATATTTGTCACCCATGGCGCTTTTGGTTTCTTCTGCCGCCGCCTGCCGGAGCTTCTTTATTTCCAGCTCGGCATCTTCACGAGCTCTTTCGAGTTGTGCTATCACCTCCTTTTGCAATCTACTTTTCATACCCATCAAGAATGATCCAGATCATGGATGATTTCCGGATTTTACATCTAAATTGTGGTTTGCAATCTAGCTATCATTCATAAATATGTTTGGTCGTCCTTCGATTTCCACCGGAATAAACAACCTGAAGAACCATTGGAAGGCTGACCTTAAGGCCGGATTTGGCGTTTCTCTGATCGCTCTTCCTCTTTGCCTTGGGATAGCCCTGGCCTCTGGATTTCCTCCTATAGCCGGGCTCTTTGCCGCCATAGTGGGTGGTTTATTTGTTTCGCGAATAAACGGGTCCCATGTAACCATCACCGGTCCTGCCGCGGGCCTTATCGTGGTTAACCTTGCTGCCATCGAAAGTTTGGGCCAGGGTGATAATGCTGCAGGTTATAAATATGCCCTTGCCGCGATCTTCGTTGCCGGTATTCTGATCTTTCTTTTCGGATTGCTCAAGGCTGGGAAGCTGGGTGATTTCTTTCCGACCTCCGCAGTACACGGCATGCTGGCCGCCATCGGGGTGATCATCATGGTGAAGCAGTTCTTCGTAGGGGTAGGGGTCCATGCCCACGGG
>JANQSY010000185.1 GCA_028279065.1 Cytophagales bacterium | reverse complement strand
CTGAAAAGTAATCGTCCCCGGAGAAAAGGTATTCCCCGAGCACGCAATCAAATCCGTGTGACTTTAACCTTGAAAGGCCCAGATCAAATTTTTGCATATCCAGTTTTCCGGATGGAGCAACGATCCTGACCTTCACCGTGGATCTTTCTATTTGTTGATGCCCAATTTAGCTAGTACATCATCAGAGACATCATCTTCCTCGGGTGCATGAAGGATGAAAGATGCTCCCATTCCGGCATCAGCACTAAAAATGTAGGTATACCCCTTTTCTGCAGCAACCTGCTTAATTGCGTTGTTTACCTTATCGACAAGAGGAGCAAGTAATTCCGTTTCCTTTTTCTGAAGATCAGATTGGGCAGAAGCCTGGAACTCCTGGATTGATTGCTGCAGGGTCTGCAGTTCCTTCTCCTTATCGGCTCTTACGAGCTCCGTCATAGTTCCTTTACCTGATTCGTATGCCTGATACTTCTGCTCAAACTCCTGGATCTTGGACTGCAACTGGTTTTCCAATTGTTTGCCATAGGTTTCCAATTGAGCCTCAATTGATTTGCTTTCGGGCATATTGGCAAGAATGTAATTGGGACTTGCATATGCAATTTTCAGTCCCTGTGCCATCCCTTGGATAGCCAGAAAACCGAATAGGGTAAGTAGAATTAAACCTCTTTTCATCTTTTTCTTAATTAAAATTTTTCCTCATCGGACATCTTCAGTCCAAGTTCTTCAAGTACGTAGTCCGTATAATCAAATCTAGGATCTGTATAAATCATCACCAGATCGCTGGATTTATCAAAAATTATCTGAACCCTTTTCTTTTTGGCAACATCTTCAACCGCTTCATAAACCTTGTCTTGCAATGGTTTTATCAATTCCTGCCTCTTGAGAAAAAGGAGGCCTTCATACCCAAAGGTTTTTCTTTGGTAATCCTTCAATTCCTCTTCTTTGGCCTTGATCTTTGCCAACCTCTGTTCATACATCTCCTTGGTCAAAAGAACCTCTTCAGCTTTTAATGCATCATACATCTGCTGAATACCAGCCCTCATCGTGGAGATCTCCGTCTGCCAGGAATCCGAAAGAGCATTAATCTCTTGCTCAGCCTTGGTGTATTCCGGCATTTGGCTAAGTATGAACCGGGCATCTACGTACCCAAATCTTTGTCCATACGAATTGTATGCCAAAAAGGCGGACAAAGCTAAAAAAAATGAAAGCTTTTTCATATCAGGGAAAGTTTATCTGATCTGTTGCCCGATAGTAAAGTGAAATCTCGAACCACTAATTTGAGTGGTGCCCGGTGTCGCATCCACGCCATAGGCCCAATCCAAACCGATCAAACCGAATGCCGGCATGAAGATCCTTACTCCAAATCCTACGGCTTTATAGTTTTTAAACGGATTAAACTCACGGTGATTGCCGTAATTATTACCCCCCTCAAGGAAGGTCAGCCCATAGATGGTGGCAGCGGGATTAAGAGAAAGGGGATATCGCAATTCCAGAACATACTTGTTATACGCCACCCCATCTTCCTTTAACCCGGTATTGGGATCTATTGGACGAACAGTGTTATCATCATATCCCCGAAGTCCAACCACATCGGTTCCTAGGAGCAGGTTTTGGCCTGCCAAACCACTTCCACCCACATTAAATCGCTCGAATTCAGAAACCTCTGTATTGTTGTTATAAGACCGGATAAATCCAAAGTGGATTCTACCACAGAGGACCAGGTTTCCAACCGGATTCACATACCAGGAATTATCAAACATCCATTTGTTGAATTCTATCCATTCAAACGCAGCATTTCCGTCCACTTCGGATGGATCCCTAAAAAGGGAATATGGCGGAGTCAGTGTAACCCCAAGGGAAATGGTAGATCCATGCCTTGGATAGGTTGGATTGTCCACGCTGTTTCGAGAGATCGTGGAATTATAATTCAGGTTTCTGGCCGTTCCATTTCTTGGAATGTTACTGCTCACAAAGGCATTATCCATCTCATACAGGAGAGTAGATACGCTATTGCTCCAAACGAAATAATCATCGGGCCATGTTAGTCTCTTTCCAACTCCAACGGTTACCCCCGAGATCCTTAAAGATCCACCGGTTCCGAGATAATTCTGTCTGGAATGATTCAAACTGACGGTCAGGGAATTGGGCTTCCTTCCACCTAACCATGGCTCCGTAAAGGACAAGGAATATGATTGGAATTGCTGTCCGTTTGCTTGGGCTCTGATAGCCAGTCTTTGCCCGTCACCACTTGGTAATGGATTCCACTCCTTTAGGTGAAGTGCCTTTTTTAATGAGAAGTTATTGATAACAAGTCCCAAGCTACCAACAAATCCAAAGACACCACCCCAACCACCGGATAGTTCGATCTGATTGCTGGGTGTTTCAACCACTGAGTATTCAATGTCTACCGTTCCATCATTTGGATTTGGAAGAGGGGTAATTCCAATCTGCTGCGGATCAAAATATCCCATTTGAGATAACTGGGTCTGTGTCCTGATAATATCCCTTCTGGAAAACTTGTAACCGGGCAGGGTCCTTATCTCCCGGAGGATCACCTCATCACTGGTAACATTGTTTCCTTTGAGCATTATTCTGTTCACGGTTGCCTGGCTTCCCTCATAAACCCGCATCTCCAAATCAATACTGTCCCCAACAACCGCAACCTCTACAGGTTGCACACTAAAGAAAAGATAGCCATCATCCATGTACAGGGAGGAAATATCCAATCCGGTTGGATTGAAATTCAGGCGCCTATCCATGTTTTCCTTGTTGTAAATATCACCCTTCTTTATCCCAAGGATCTTGCCGAGTGTTTTATCGTCATAAAGGTAATTCCCGTTCCATTTAATATTTCTGTGATAGTAGCGTTGGCCTTCATCAATTCCCACATAGAGGTCAATATCAAAGGGCGATACCTGCTTAACTGAATCCCAAAGTATTTCGGCATCCCTGAAACCCAGATTATGATAATAACCTATTACAAGATCCTTGTCCTCAGAAAATTGTTTGCGGTCGAATTTGGAGGAAGCGAAGATGTTGACATTGATATTTTTTGCCAGGTAGTCCCCAACCTCACTTAACTGCAGTTCCTTGAATCGGTTGTATACATTCTTGAAGGATGGGGTATCCAACTTCAGGAGGTCCCGATTGAGATTTTTCCCGAGGCTGATCCGGAGTTTTTCCTTGGTCTTCTTCAATTTACCCTCCAGCTTCTCTCCTTTAGCATATTCATTGCCAACAAAGAAGATCTCATTTACCCTCACCTTTCTGCCCTTATCGATGATGAAGTTCAATACAATCGAATTTTTTATCACCTTATCCGGTTCTTGTTGGCTAAAAACCTTGACATTCAAAAAGCCTTTAGCCTTATAATATCTTTCAATCCTCAGCTCTGAATTTCTTATCAGAGCATCGGTAAGTACCCGACCTCTTATCAAGTGAAGCTTCTCCTTGAGCTCATCGGCATCTGTCTTTTTTAGATTTTCAATCGTTCCTCTTTTCCTTTCCCTGAATCCAAATTTTGACAACCTGGCCCTTTCAGCAAGTTTGATCTCCAGGAACACAAAATTCCCTTCCACCTTTTGAACCAGGATCTGGATATCTCCAAGAATCCCTTGTTTCCAAAGCTTCTTGATCGCCCCGCTAATCTTTTCTCCGGGGATCATGATATTATCTCCAACCTTTAAGCCCGAAACCGATATAATGGAGGCAGCATCTAAGGTTCTTGCGCCTGTGACCTCAATTCCCGCAATCTCGTATTCCCCCGGGTTTGAGTAACTCAGATTGAACTTGGTCCCTCCGCCGTACTGGATCTGACCAAGGACAGGGAACACAACAATGAGGAGGGCAAAAAGAAGAAAATGAGTTTTCCGCATTAAGCTTTGACTTGCTCGCTGGTTTTTCCAAATCTCCTTTCCCTATTCTGAAAGGAATAGACCGCTTCAGCCAGGTCTTCTTTTCTGAAATCCGGCCAGAATTTTTTTGAGAAAAACAGTTCGGTATAGGCAAGTTGCCATAAAAGAAAATTGCTGATCCTATATTCACCGGAGGTGCGGATCATCAGTTCAGGATCAGGGATCCCCGCGGTATCAAGGTGGTAATTGATGAGTTCCTCGTTCACCTCATCTTCACTTACCCCATTTCGAATTATACTCTTTATCGCGTTGAGGATATCCCACCTACCACTGTAGCTCAATGCCAATGTAAGGGTCATCTCTTTATTTGAGGATGTAATATCCAAGGCTTCATTTAATTCCCTGGCGCATTTTGAAGGCAGGCTTTCAAGATTTCCAATGGCATTAAGCCTTACTCCATTGTCCATCAGGGTATTTGTTTCTTTTCGAATTGTTGATACCAAAAGATCCATCAGGGCGTCAACCTCTCCTTTTGGTCTGTTCCAATTTTCAGTAGAGAATGCAAACATGGT
>JANQSY010000168.1 GCA_028279065.1 Cytophagales bacterium | reverse complement strand
ATATGCAAAAATTTGATCTGGGCCTTTCAAGGTTAAAGTCACACGGATTTGATTGCGTGCTCGGGGAATACCTTTTCTCCGGGGACGATTACTTTTCAGCCCCTGATGAGCAGAGGCTGCTCGACCTCCAGAAGGCCCTGGATGGGACTGAAGACCTGATCTGGATGGCCAGAGGAGGTTATGGCCTGGGGCGGATCATCGATGGTTTGAATTGGGATGGATATTCAGCCAACCCAAAATTGGTGGTCGGGTTTAGCGACATAAGCCTTTTGCTGAACGAACTTTCTAGCAAAGGCTTCAAATCAATTCATGGTCCAATGGTCCAATCAGTGGATCAGTTGGATGAAAAAAGCCTGTCCTTGGTCAAGGATATCCTTAACGGCCAATATGAATTAAGCTGGGAGGACCCGGGATCTATTGGAGAAGGAAGCATGGATGGATCTGTTGTCGGGGGGAACCTTTCACTGATTGTAAATTCCATTGGAACGCCCTCAGAACCAAATTGGGATAACAAGATCGTTTTTATTGAGGAGGTAGATGAGCCTTTCCATAAGGTTGACCGGATGCTCAATCAGTTACAGAGGAATGGAGTCTTTAAAAGGTGTTCGGCTTTGATAATCGGAGAATTCTCCGGATTGAAAATGGTTGAGTCCAGGCTTGGTTTATTGGTTAGAGAAAAAGTGCCTTCTGATTTGCCTGTTGCCCTTAATTTCCCTGCAGGTCACGGAAAAACAAACCTTCCCGTTCCTTTTGGCACCTCGCTGAATTTTCAGTGGGGTAAGACCTGCAAATTGAAAGGATTTCTTTAGAATAATCTGTATATTTGCGTCCCAATAGCAAGAGGGGACATTCCATGTCCCCTTCTTTTTTGGAAAAAAATGGAGGAGAAGGAAATTTTAGCTGCAATAGGTACTGTTTTGGAGCAGTTAGGATTCAAATCTCTATTTGTTGTTGGGATAGATGTGAAAGGAAGTGAAGGCGGGATGGGATCGCTGAAGGTGTTTTTGGATGGTGAAGAGGGTGTGAGCATCGACCAATGTGCCAGCGTTTCAAGAAAGCTATCGCCCTGGCTGGAGGAGAGAGACCTGTTTAAAGGAAGGTACCGGTTGGAGGTTTCAAGCCCTGGTGCAGATCAGCCCTTGGTAGACAAACGGCAATATCCAAAACATTCGGGAAGAAAACTTAGCCTGATGCTGAGTGAGGGAAAGGAACTGAAAGGTGTTTTGGTTGAGGTCCTGGAGGATGGGATTGTTCTTAACTCCCAGGGTCAAAAAAGAGAATTAAGATTTGATGAAATAGAAAAAGCAAAGGTTTTGATATCATTCTAAAATGGATAGTAGAACATTAATAGAGTCTTTTCAGGAGTTCGCGAAATTCAAGAACATCGACAGGCCTACCATGATCAGGATCCTGGAGGATGTATTCCGTACCCTGATAAAGAGAAAATATGAATTTGATGATAACTTCGACGTGATCATCAACACCGACAAAGGAGACCTTGAGATATGGAGGAATAGGGAGATCGTGGCTGATGATGCTGAGGATATAGATCCCGTGACCCAGATAACCCTATCTGAGGCGAAAAAGATCGAAGAAGATTTTGAAATAGGAGAAGAGGTAGCCGATGAGGTTGCTCTTGAGTCATTTGGTAGGAGAGCAGTCCTAACCGCAAGACAAACCCTTATTCAAAAGGTTAAAGACTTAGAAAAGGATATTCTTTACCAAAAATATAAGGACCTCGTCGGGGAGATCGTGAATGGAGAGGTTTACCAGATCCTGAACAAAGAGGTATTGCTTGTAGACGGAGAAGGAAATGAGTTGGTCATCAGAAAAGGTGATCAGATCCCAAAGGACAGGTTCAGAAAAGGAGATACCGCCAGAGCGATCGTGGATAGAGTGGAAATGGTGAATGGTTCCCCAAGGATCATGCTTTCCCGGACTTCACCGAATTTCCTTGAGCGCCTTTTCGAAAATGAAGTTCCTGAGGTTTATGATGGACTGATCTCTATCAAAAAGGTGGTAAGGGAACCAGGTGAAAGAGCCAAGGTCACAGTTGAGTCCTATGATGACAGAGTCGATCCGGTTGGGGCATGTGTTGGAATGAAAGGTTCAAGGATCCACGCTATTGTTCGCGAGCTCGATAACGAAAATATCGATGTGATCAACTTCACTGAAAACAAGGAATTGTTGATCCAAAGAGCATTAAGCCCGGCTAAAATCAGTAATATACAGATCAATGAGGAAGAGGGAAGGGTAGCTGTGTATCTAAAACCCGACCAGGTAAGTCTTGCCATTGGACGAGGTGGGCTGAACATTAAGTTGGCTTCCAAGCTCGTCGGAATGGAAATTGACGTATTCAGAGAAGTTGGTGAGGGTGAGGATGATGAGGATGTGGATCTGATGGAATTCTCTGATGAAATCGAAGACTGGGTGATCGAAGAGTTTAAAAAAATAGGTTTAGATACCGCGAAGAGTGTAATTCACACTCCTAAAGAGGACTTGGTAAGAAGGACGGATCTCGAGGAAGAGACCGTTGAAAATGTTCTTGGAGTCCTTCAGAAGGAGTTTGAGTAAGCAAAATTTGAATTAAAAGAATGAGTGAAAAGACCCTGAGATTAGCAAAGGTCACCAAAGAATTGAACGTTGGTAAGGATTCCATCAGGGAGTTCTTGGAGTCAAAAGGGATTGAAATAGAAAACAATCCAAACGCCAAGATCACCCTGGACCAATACCAATTGTTGCAGAAGGAGTTTGCCGATAGTAAAGCGGAGAAGGAGGAAGCCTCCGAGCTGACTATCGGAACCAAATTCAAGGAGGAGATCCATGCTGAAGATCTACAGGGTAAAACCAGGAAGGGTAAGGAGCAGGAGGAAAAGATACTGATCAAGGATGCAAGTCTGGGGTCGGCGGAAGATGAAAAGGAAGTTATTCGTCCTGAGGTTAAGCTGAAGGGAACCAAGGTGCTGGGGAAAATAGATCTAGCAAAGACCTCTAAAGCCAAAACAAAGGCCGAGGAGGAAGCTCCAGCTGAAGAGGAAGCAAAGCCTCCTGTTAAGGAAAAGAAAGAAGAAGTTAAGGCAGAGGAAAAAGCTCCTGAAGTTGAAAAGGTAGAGACCCCGGCAGAGACCCCTAAGGAAGAACCCAAAGCCAAAGAGGATACTCTCAAGGTTGAAACCGAAGAGGCAGAGGAAAAACCCAAATCTTCCACTATTCAGGCGAAAGCAGATAAACTGAAAGGTCTTAAAGTACTTGGTAAGATCGATCTTCCAGCCAAAAAGGAAAAAGAAGACAAGAAGGCTGAGCAGGTGGCCTCCTCAGATGCAAACCTTAGTGAATCAAGTAAAAAACGGAAAAGAAAAAGGATCAGAAAAGGGGATGAAGGAAAGCCTGGAGGGAGGAGAGACTCCAAAGGAAAGGATGAGGAGATTAGTGACAAGGAGATCCAGGAAAAGATCAAAGAAACTATGGCTAAGCTTTCCGGAGGAAAAGCCGGAGGCAAAAGGTCAAAGTACAGAAGGGAGAAAAGGTCAGCTGTTGCAGAGTCCGCTGCTAAAGAGCAGGAACAGGCGGCAGAGGAATCAAAAAAGCTGAAGGTTACAGAATTTGTTTCTGCCAATGACCTTGCGTCATTGATGAATGTTACTGTCAATGATGTCATCTCGACCTGTATGGAATTGGGTCTCTTCGTATCCATTAATCAAAGGTTGGATGCTGAAACCATCACCATCATTGCAGATGAATTTGGCTATGATGTTGATTTCGTCTCCACGGAGGAAGAAGAAACCGACAATTTCATCGAGCAGGAAGAAGAGAAGAACCTGGAGGAAAGAGCTCCGATCGTAACCATAATGGGCCATGTTGACCATGGAAAAACCTCCTTGTTGGACTATATCAGGGATGCCAAGGTCACTGAGCAGGAGGCAGGGGGAATTACCCAGCATATTGGAGCCTACGATGTGGTTTCCAAATCGGGGCGACGAATAGTTTTCCTTGATACTCCCGGTCACGAAGCTTTTACGGCAATGAGGGCAAGGGGGGCAAGAGTTACCGACGTGGCCATAATCGTGATCGCGGCTGATGATGCTGTGATGCCGCAGACCAAGGAGGCGATCAATCATGCTTCTGTTGCCGGGGTACCTATAGTATTTGCTCTCAACAAGGTTGATAAACCCAATGCTAATCCTGATAAGGTCAAGGAGGAATTGGCCAACCTGAATTATATGGTTGAAGATTGGGGTGGAAAATACCAATGTGAGTTGATCTCTGCCAAGACAGGTCAGGGGGTCGAGGAATTGATGGAGAAAGTATTGCTGGAGTCAGAACTTTTGGAATTGAAAGCTGATTCCAAGAAAAGAGGACACGGAACCGTAATCGAAGCATCGCTTGATAAAGGGCGTGGTTTTGTTGCTACCCTCTTGAATGAAAGCGGGATACTTAAGGTGGGAGACCCGATCCTTGCCGGGGCGAATTTCGGTAAGGTGAAGGCTATGTTCGACCACCGTGGAAAAAAACTGAATCAGGTTGGACCTGCGACTCCAGCTCAGATCCTCGGACTCAATGGGGCTCCACAGGCTGGCGAACGCTTCTCTGTAATGACTTCTGAAAGGGAAGCAAGGGAAATCGCTACCAAAAAAGCTCAGATCTTAAGGGAACAAAACATTCGGACCAAGAAGCATATTACGCTTGATGAGGTTGGAAGGAGACTTGCGATCGGTAATTTCAAGGAACTTAATCTTATCGTTAAGGGTGATGTGGATGGATCCATTGAGGCATTGTCGGACTCCTTGCTGAAGCTTTCAACCGATGAGATCAAGGTTAGTATCATTCATACCGGGGTTGGACAGATCTCTGAGTCCGATGTATTGCTCGCTTCAGCCTCCGACGCCATTATTATCGGATTCCAGGTTAGGCCTTCGGGTTCTGCAAGGAAGTTGGCAGAGACCGAAGAGATCGATATCAGGCTTTACTCAGTTATCTATGATGCCATCAATGAGGTCAAAGATGCTATGGAAGGACTTCTAGAACCTTCCAAGGAAGAGGTTGTGGTTGGAAGCGCAGAGATCAGAGAAGTATTCAAGATCTCTAAAGTTGGATCAGTGGCCGGATGTATGGTAACTCATGGTGTTGTTAAACGCAAGCTGCCAATACGTCTTGTCCGTGAAGGCATTGTTGTCTTCGAAGGGGAGATTGACGAACTCAAGCGTCATAAGGATGATCAAACCGAGGTCAAGAACGGCTTCGAATGCGGGATCAAGATCAAGGATTTCAACGACATCAAGGTTGGCGATGAGATTGAGGTCTATGAAGTCCGCGAGGTGAAGAGAACGCTATCCTAAAGAAATTAGGAATTAGGAATTTGAAATCCTCTTAATTCCTAACCTTGAACTATTCCTCTTCCATGAAGGGATACCTAAAGTCCTTTGGGGGGACGAAGGTTTCCTTGATCGTTCTGGCAGATACCCATCTTAAAAGATTCATTGCAGATCCGGCCTTATCATTGGTTCCGGATCCTCTTGCCCCTCCAAAAGGTTGTTGACCAACCACCGCTCCTGTGGGTTTATCGTTGATGTAAAAGTTTCCTGCGCTATTCTCCAGTTTTTTCATTGCAAGATCTATGGCGTACCTGTCTTTGGAGAATACAGCTCCTGTAAGGGCATAGGGAGAGGTTTCATCAACGAGCTTCAGGGTTTCCTCAAAGTTCTCAGGTTCATAAACATAGATGGTGACGACAGGTCCGAAGATCTCTTCGCACATGGTCACAAATTGGGGGTCATGAGCGACAATTATGGTGGGTTGAATAAAATAGCCCTTGCTATCATCGCAATTTCCTCCCGTAAGGACCTCTGCATTGTTGGCATCTTTCGCCTGCTCGATGAAACCCTTTATCTTGTCAAAGGCTCTTTTATCGATCACCGCATTCATGAAGTTCCTGAAATCCTCCGGGGAACCCATTTTTATCTCCGAAACATCCTTCACCAATTTGTCCTTAACCGCATCCCAGATATTGGATGGAACATAAACCCTGGAGGCAGCAGAACATTTTTGTCCCTGGAATTCGAATCCTCCTCGGATAATGGCTGTAGCCACCTCTTCAGGATCGGAACTGGAATGAGCAATTATAAAATCCTTTCCTCCTGTTTCTCCAACGACCCTGGGATAAGCACGATAATTCTCAATATTCTTTCCAACCTCTTTCCAGATATGCTGAAAGGTCCTGGTGCTTCCGGTAAAATGGATACCTCCAAGGTCCTTATGGTTAAAAACAATATCCCCTGTCATTGGGCCATCGGTATAGATCAGGTTGATCACTCCTGCCGGTAGCCCAGCTTCCCTCATGATCTCCATAAAGGCCCAGGCAGAATAGATCTGAGTCTCTGATGGCTTCCAGACAACGGTATTACCCATCAATGCCGGTGATGCAGCCAGGTTAGCTCCAATACTGGTAAAATTGAAGGGAGTGATGGCAAAAACGAATCCTTCTAAAGGCCTGTATTCCAGTCTGTTCCACATTCCATCCTGAGAATCCGGTTGATCCTCATAAATGGTCTGCATATAGTAGGCATTGAACTTCAAGAAGTCGATCAGCTCGCAGGCGGCATCTATCTCAGCCTGAAAAATATTCTTTGACTGGCCCAACATGGTGGTTCCATTGATCAGATCACGGTAGGGTCCGGCGATCAGATCAGCGGCTTTAAGGAATATAGAGGCTCTGTGCTCCCATGTTAGTGCTGCCCATTGCTCCCTTGCATTTAGCGCAGCCTGGATCGCCTGATTCACATGTGTTTCGTCTCCCACATGGTAGTTTCCAAGAAGATGTTGGTGGTCGTGGGGTGGATTTATGGGTGCAAGGTTTCCAGTCCTGATCTCTTCGCCTCCGATGAACATGGGCACATCCATTTCTTTGGATTTGAGCTTCTTCAGAAATTCTTTGATGCTTTTTCTTTCGGAAGATCCTGATTGGTAGGCCCCAACGGGCTCATTTACAGGATATGGGATGTTGAAAATTCCTTTGGCCATCGCTTTTTTTTCGCAAAACTAAGAAGCCCTCAGGAATAGAAAATTAAAACCTACAAAATGTTTCTGATCTCCATTAATTGGTGGATCTCATAAGTAGGTTCTTCCTGGTGTTCTGCCTTGTATGGGTTGAAGTAGATCTGGTCAATTCCAGCGTTTTTTGCTCCCATGATATCGGTACTCAAATTATCGCCCACCATAATCACTTCATCCCTCGTGGATCCGGAAATGTCCATGGCCTGCGTAAAAAAAGACTCTTGGGGCTTTGTAACCCCCAATTGCTCAGAGGTAAGTGTGTTTTTGAAGTATCCCTTTATGCCTGAATTGTTCAGTTTCCTCTCTGTGGTTTCCTCAAATCCATTTGAAAGGACATGAAGCTCATATCCTTTATCGATGAGATAGTCCAGAACTTCAATTGAACCTTCAACCAGGGATGTTTTCAGTGGACAGGTATCCAGATAATATTCCTCCAGAAGGTAATGATCCAGAAACCGGTTAGCATCGAAGATCTCCAATACGGTTTTGAATCTGGTATTTCTGATCTCTTTTTTTCCAATTTCCCCCTTGTTGTACCTTACCCATAATTTATGGTTCTCTTCCCTGTAACGATTTCGGAAATCTTCCAGAGGAATTTTTGCGATCTTAAAAAGGTCGAATTTTTGCCAAACCTCTTCCAGGGTTTCCCAGCTATTAGTTTCAAAATCCCAGATGGTATGATCCAGGTCAAAGAAAACGTGATTATACCTGGCTGTCAAGGATCCTGCTTTTTTCTACCTTATTGATGGAAAGCTCCCGGTTTGATAAGAGGATCTCCAGGGTTTCGCTATCCTTTTTCAGTATGGCATCCTTCTCGATGTATGAAATGAAATGAGAAATAATATCCGACCATTCTTCGTTTATTGTGTAAAAAGAATACTTATCGACTCTTTTGTTATTGATGAGTCCTGCATTCCTAAGGTAGGTGATATGTCTGGAGGTCTTTGCCTGAGTATATTCCAGGATGAATTCGAGGTCGGTAATGGTCAGTTGACCCCCATTGATCAAGGCATTGAGTATTCTTAGTCTGGCTGTTTCGCCAAGGCATTTGAAGATCTGGGAACCGACTGCAATTGGAAAATGTTTGATTCTCATTCCATACCAAAAATAACCTTCGTGTCCTTATTTTTGTGATTCCATTCCAAGTTTATCTTCATTGATCAGGATCGGTAAACATATGACAGCCTTTTTGGCCCTTGGATTAACCATGTTGATGGTGCTGCCTTCTCATGGGCAGTCCAAAAAGAAGGTCATCCAGTTCAGTGGGATAGTGGTCACAGGGGACAGCTCTTACGGTGTACCGGGTGTTCATATTTATGTTCCGGAAGAAGGCAGGGGTACAACCACCAACGATATTGGGTTTTTTACAATGCCCGCTCTGGTTGGGGATTCTATAGTGATCTCAGCCGTTTCCTTTAAAAGGCGTTACTATGTTGTTCCGGATATTGCAGGAGACCATATCACAGCTTATATAGATCTTATCCAGGATACCATTAATCTTCCCGAGCTACAGGTTTACCCATGGCCAACGGAAGAGCTGTTCAAAGAAGCCTTTTTGGCCATGAACCCGACTACTGGTGAAGAGATGCTTAAAAAAGGTCAACTGAATGAGAATCTATTGTTGAGGATGAGGCAGGCGGTACCCATGGATTACCGCATGAGTTATTATAATTACATGGATCAATACTCCTATAACCAGGCAAATCAATACATGGGTGTGACCACAGGGTATATTGACCCCTTCGCCTGGTATAGATTTATCAAGGACATCAAGAAGAAGAACTAATCCCTTTTCCAGTTGAGGAAATGCATGATCTCCTCAATTTCCTCCTCCTGATTTTTCCAGAAATTCCTGCTGAATGAAAATCTGAAAGCCCAGTCTTTTCTTTCCAGTTCCAAAGGGATATATGCGAAAAAATGCTTGGCTGAAGAGGCGGAGAAAAAATGGTCGTCATCTGTTAGACAGGCAATTGCAGAACCCTGCTCCGATCTGATCACAAGGTCGGAAAATGGAATATCGAAACTGGAAGAAGCTCCTTTTTCTTTAAGACCTTCGCCAAGTTTGGACCTCAGGTACCAGGCTGGGGATTTATCCTCCCTTTTGGTCCAATACCCATTAGCTTTTCCCTCGGCCTGATTTCTGGCATAGTCCAGATACTCTAAAAAGAACCTTGGACCGTTGTTCTTAAAGCTGTTATGGTCGATCCCTTTAGTGGATAGGCTGGAAAAAACATGAATGCTTTTTCTGGCTCTGGTAATCGCTACGTTCAACCGTCTTTCCCCATGCACGAGATTCAATGATCCAAAATTCAGCCTGAGTTTGCCGCTCTCATCATAACCGTAGGCTGGAGAAAAGATAATATGGTCTCTTTCAT
>JANQSY010000157.1 GCA_028279065.1 Cytophagales bacterium | reverse complement strand
ATTTAGATCTTTCTGGTTTAAATCTAGTTATTAACCCTCCAGGAGCTTCTTAAATTCCTTATGGTTGACTTTTTTCTCAACCTTTGTGACATTGTCCTCCAGGAAGGTCATGATCTTTCTTTCCATTAAGGAGTTGAAAATAGTGCTGAAATTCTTACCCTCGTTTTCTTTCAGGTAATTATCAGCAAACTGATCCAACAATCCTTCTTTTTGTTCAGTAGGAAAATTTTGGCCAAGCTGTGACTCAAACAACCTTTTTGTCTCATCCTTTACTTCCTCTGGTTTGACCTCAATGCTTTGTTCTTCCCGGATCCTGTTGGTAATGATGTTCCATTTCAACTGGTCAAGGTAATCCGGTAATTCCTTCTCAAGCTGGTCCTCTGGGATCTTGGTATCCTGGCCAGCACCGTTCTTAAGCCATTTCTTCAGGAATTCTCTTGGGAGCTCAAGCTTTGTACTTTCGTTCAGGGTCTTTTTGATGTCACGAAAGAACTGATTCCTTTGTTCAACTTCATTGGATTTCTCCAGATCCTGTTTAACCCTTTCGACAAACTCTTCCTCTGATTTGATGGCATCTTTTCCAAACACCTTATCAAAGAGTTCCTGATTTATCTCAGCGGGTTTCAAGCGCGTTATTGAATCGATCTTAAAGCTAAAATCCCCCTTCAGCCCAGAAAGCTCTTTGTCGGACATTCCAAGATTGCCAAGAATTCCGGATCTGTCTTTTCCAAAGATCTTGTCGATCTTAAACTCCACCAATTCTTCTTTGGACTTGCCAATGAAGGTGTCCTGGCCTTTCTTTTGAATGTCCTGGATCTTGATACCTGCATTTTTGGTTATCGATCCATCCACACTTTTCAGTTCTCCATAAATGACATCCTCGACAGCGGTCTTTTCGGGTTCGCTTCGGTCGCCAAATTGATCCTTCAAATTCTGGATGGTCTGGTCCAGAAGATCCTTATCCTCCTTGATCTGGTAGTAATTAACCTTTGGTTTTTTAGTCAATGGAATATCGTACTCAGGTACATATCCGACCTCAAACTTCAATTCAAAGTCTTTTTGATCTCCAAAATCCAATGGGGTTTCAGGTGGGATCACGATAGGATCTCCCAAAAGTTGGAGTTTCTCTTGCTTAATAAAGTCCTCCAAACCATGAGAGGCCTTCTGATTGATCTCATCTGCCTTGATGCTTCTCCCGTACATTTTGTTGACAAGCCCTACCGGAACTTTCCCAGGTCTGAACCCTTTAAGGTTCATTTTCTTCCCATACTCCTTTAGCTTGTTTTCGAAGGCCTCTTTGTAATCCTTTTCCTCCAGATTAATGGTGATAACGCCCTCGTTGTTGGATTTTCTGTCGATGTTAACTTTCAACTTTCCCTGTTTGGTTAAAAAATATGAACCCTTCACCGTGAGGCGAAGGGTCCAAGGGTGCGGATGGAGGGACTCGAACCCCCACGCTGTTAGGCGCTAGATCCTAAGTCTAGTGCGTCTACCAATTCCGCCACATCCGCTAAAAAATGGCTGCAAAGATAAATATTTTCTTGTCAAAAATTCAGCCAGGAGTTAATATTGGTTTAGCAGGAAAAAAGAACCCATAAGAACCCCTAATGGTTAAATAATTAAGGCCAAAAACCTCACCTCTGATTAAATTTGATCTATGCAGGTAAGCTTGACGAAAAAGAAGAAGCAAGGAGCTGATAATTCTCAGAAAGAAAGGGAATTGATCATTCGGCAATATCGGCGATTGCTCAGGAAGGCGAAGCCTGTTCTAAAGCCTGGGGATGTAAGGAAGATCCGGGAGGCTTTCAACCTGGCCCTCAATGCACATCAGGGCATCAAAAGAAAAAGCGGGGAACCCTACATTATCCACCCACTTTCTGTGGCTGAGATCACAGTTGATGAGATCGGGCTTGGTGCGACCTCCATAATTTCTGCCATTCTACATGATGTGGTTGAAGATACAGACCTGGAGGTTTCGGATATCCGAAAAAGGTTTGGGAACAAGGTGGCTCAGATCATCGATGGCCTTACCAAGATCAAAGGCGATTTTGAGTACGGTTCCTCAGAGCAGGCCGAAAACTTCAGGAAGATGTTGCTCACCCTTTCCGAGGACGTGAGGGTGATCTTCATTAAGCTGGCAGACAGACTTCACAACATGAGGACACTTGGAAGCATGCCCAGAGATAAGCAGCTCAAGATCTCGAATGAAACCATGTATCTCTATGCTCCTCTTGCTCATAGACTTGGACTATACAATGTCAAGTCAGAGTTGGAGGACATGTACATCAAGTACAACGAGAACGATGCTTTCGATCTGATCTCCTCAAAACTAACGGAGACAAAAGAGGCCAGGAATAAGTTCATTCGGGATTTTATCAAGCCGATCAAGCAAAAGCTGGGCGATGAAGAGTTCAAATTCAAGGTAAAAGGAAGACTAAAGTCCATCCATTCCATCTATTCCAAAATGAAAAAGCAAAATGTTCCTTTTGAAGAGGTTTATGATCTCTTCGCGATAAGGATCATTTTGGATGTTCCTCATGAGCAAGAGAAAGCAGCCTGCTGGCATGTTTATTCTCTGGTAACCGATACCTATCAGCCCAACCCGGACAGATTAAGAGATTGGATCAGCACACCAAAGGCAAATGGCTATGAATCTCTGCATGCTACGGTAATGAGTTCTTCTGGTCAATGGGTGGAGGTGCAGATCCGAACTGAAAGGATGGATGATGTTGCAGAAAAGGGTTATGCGGCTCATTGGAAATATAAATATGGAGAGCAGGCAAAGGTCACTTCCGGGCTTGATCAGTGGTTGGATAAGGTAAGGGATGCCCTGGAGCAAAACGACCTTCCTGCGTTGGAGTTTGTAGATGATTTTAGAGCTAATCTTTTTTCAGATGAATTGTTCGCCTTTACACCTAAGGGAGAACTAAAATCCCTTCCCTCCGGGGCCACCGCCCTGGATTTTGCATTTGAGATCCACACCGACATTGGAAAGAAATGTATCGGTGCAAAGGCAAACCATAAGTTGGTCCCTTTGAGTTATAAGGTAAAAAATGGGGACCAGATCGAGATCCTGACCAGTAAGAAGCAGAAGCCTACAGAAGACTGGTTGAAATTCGTCGTAACCTCCAAGGCCAAATCCAAGATCAAGCAAGCTCTGAAGGAGGGTAGAAGGAAGCTTGAAGCTCATGGAGTGGAGACCCTAACAGCCTGGTTAAAGAAAAATGACAAGGAGCCCACCAATGAATTTAAGACCAGGATGCGGGCTTATTTCAACGCAAGGACTGATAGGGACCTATATTATAAGGTGGGTTTCGGGTCTATCGATAAACAGGAATTCAAAAAATTCCTGGTATTTCTGAGCAGGTCCCCAAAATCTATTAACCAAAAAATAAAGGATGCAAAGACCTTCAAAAATGAGGTTAAGAAGGTAACGGGGAAAAAAGGAGACATGCTATTGATAGGGGAGGATATGTCTCAGATCGATTATACCCTCGCGAAATGCTGTAACCCTATCCCGGGTGATGATGTTTTTGGCTTTGTCACCATCAATGACGGGATAAAGATCCACAGGACCACCTGCCCGAATGCTTTGGAGCTTATGTCCAATTATGGCTACAGGATCGTAAAGGCAAAGTGGACCAAACAAAAGGAATTGGCATTTCTTGCTGGTATCAAGGTCTTGGGAACAGACCGGGTAGGTATGATAAATGATATTTCCGAGGTGATTTCGAATGATCTGAAAGTCAACATGAGATCAATTACCGTGGATACGGAAGCCAATATGTTTGAAGGAGAGATCAGTGTTTATGTGAATGACACCCACCACCTGAATAAGCTGATAAAAAGCCTCACCAATATCGAAGGCGTTGAATCGGTTACGAGGTTTGATTAATCATTTTTTGTTGGTATCCTATTCTCTACATTTGCGAGCTTCTTGATCATGGGCCAGAACCAAAAAATAAATCAAAAAGTTAGAGACATCTTCACTGATTTCTTAGAGCTTAAGGGGTTGAGAAAGACGCCCGAGAGGTATGCGATCCTTGAGGAGATATATTCGAATTCTGGGCATTTTGATGTGGAAAAACTCTACCTCAAAATGAAAAAAAACAATTACAGGGTAAGCCGTGCCACTGTCTATAATACCCTTGATTTATTAGAGAACTGTGAATTGGTGGTCAGGCATCAATTTCATAACAATATCTCTGAGTATGAGCGGTCATTTGGGGCAAGCCAACATGATCATTTGATTTGCACTGACTGCGATAAAGTAGTCGAATTTTGTGATCCAAGGATTCATGCCATACAGTCTATGGCTGGTGAATTATTGAAGTACGAGATCACAAATCATTCTCTGATTTTGTATGGTCAATGCAAGAAGGAAAACTGTGAGAATAAAAAAGCTAAAAAGAAAGCGAGAAAAAATTAATGGCTGTTGATATTATCCTTGGCCTTCAATGGGGAGATGAAGGAAAGGGAAAAATTGTCGATGTACTTGCTCCAAAATACGAGATCATCGCCCGGTTCCAGGGTGGTCCAAATGCAGGTCATACCCTTGAGATCGGAGAAACCAAACATGTACTTCATCAGGTTCCATCCGGTATCTTCCATGAAGATAAACTGAACGTGATTGGAAACGGCGTGGTTTTGGATCCGGTTGTTTTCAAGAAGGAGATCGATGACCTTAAGGCCTTGGGTGTTGATGCCATTCCAAGGATCATTATTTCCGACAGGGCATCACTTATCCTTCCAACACACAAACTAATAGATAGGGCTCAGGAGAAAAGAAAGGGAGATAAAAAAATTGGCTCCACTCTCAGAGGGATTAGTCCTGCCTATCAGGACAAATACGGTCGAACCTCTTTGAGGACTGGCGCAATTAAAAGCAAGGATTTCAAGGAGAAGCTGAATGAAATAATTGAACAACATATGGGGATCATTAAAAACCTGGGTGGAGACACCTCAGAGGTTCCCAATCTTGTTAAGGAGTTTGAGGGCGCTTGTGATTTCTTGAGGAGTTTCCGGATCGAGGCTACCGAGATTTTTTTGAACAAGGCCCTGGACGAAGGAACGTCTGTACTAGCTGAAGGGGCACAGGGAAGTTTGTTGGATATCGATTTTGGATCATACCCCTTTGTCACCTCATCGAATACCCTTTCCTCAGGAGCCTGCTCGGGTTTGGGAATATCCCCGAGGAGAATAGGGAAGGTCATAGGTATATTCAAAGCCTATGCCACCAGGGTGGGTTCGGGTCCGTTCCCAAGCGAGTTATTTGATGAAACCGGAGAGCTATTGGCAAAAAAAGGCCATGAATTTGGAGCGACAACAGGAAGACCCAGAAGAGTTGGATGGTTGGATCTCCAGGCACTCCAGTATTCCTGTATGCTCAATGGTGTGACTGAACTATTTATGATGAAGGTTGATGTTCTGGAGGGATTCGATAATATAAGGTTGCTGAAAAGCTATCCCCGTTCTTATGATTTTGAAACGGTTCCTGATCCAAACAAATCAGGATATGAATACGTCGACATCGAGGGATGGGAGAGTTCTCTAAGTGAGGAGACTGAATCAGGAATCAGCGATGGCGTTGAGGCATATAAGGACTACATAGAAACCAGGCTTGGAATACCTATTAAGTTGATCTCCCATGGACCTCAAAGGAGTGAATCGATCTGGTTGGATGAGTTGTAAATTTTTCCCTCTGAGGATTTTAAAATTTATTTTCAAGAGCCCGTTGTAAACGGGGGTAAAGTTTTTGTACTTTTGCACTCGCTTTTTCGGGGGGTGTAGATGAGTAGAAGGGGAAAGCGGTGATAAAGAGTCTTGAGAAGTCGGGACTTTTTCGTTTCTGA
>JANQSY010000144.1 GCA_028279065.1 Cytophagales bacterium | reverse complement strand
ATATGATGCACAGAATCAAAGCTCCATAGAATGGGATTTAAGGAATGCAGAGGGCCAACTTGTAGGTTCAGGGGTTTATTTGATCCATGTGGATGCGGGGGAGTTGGGTGAGAGGGTGATCAAGTTCTTTAACATAACCAGATCCTCTTCGGAAATTAGTTTTTAGTAGTCTCTTTTTAATGAGGAAGATCCCCGATCTTATCGGGGGTTTTCTATTCTCCCTTCATGATCTTTTGTATATAATTCCCGAAATCAGTGCTGGAGTGCAGCCCCATGACAACATCCCTTTTCGGGCCGAAGGTAAGCAGCGAAGATACTCCACCGATCGAGGACCTTAAATTGGGGTCTCCTTTGGTATCGTAAATAGTTGGATAGGATAAACAGATAGACAATGTATTTGAAAACTCCGTTTTGGAAAGGAATTCAGCCAATGTCTCGATCTCAAACCTTTCCTCGTAGTTCAGGTTTGGAGGAAAATAAACAACCATGAAAACCTTTTGATCTGAAAAGTTCCTCCTGATGAAGTTTCCCAATGCTTGCTTGAACTCTTCTTTATTTTTTTCACCGGTAGAATAACCCTTTACAATTGCTGCCTTACCTCTTTTAACCCCTGCTCCGGAAGCAGAGTCAAGAGCTATCTGGTATCCATTGAGGTTCAAAGCGCTGAAAAGGTTCTTTCGGTCCTTTCTTCTGTCAAAAGCAGGTCTCCCATGCCCATAGAAGAAGTCGATCGCTCCCTTTTGAAATTCCAGGGCACATTCATCCTTATTGAAGTACCTATGGTGGCCTACCATTGCGCAAGGAAGAGTATCGGCGAGCAATCCAGGAGTTAAGAAAGCGGTAAAATAGCCCGCTTCTTTTGCAACCTCAAAAAGATTTTTTTCCGGAAGGGAGTCCTTATTCATTCCCATTGATCCACGGTAAGTTGTCCTACCAATGAAAATGGATGTCAGAAAGGCGGCGTCATCCGGCCGTTCTCCCAGAAAGGTGTTGGTCTCAAGCATACCCGAAGTACGAAGCTTAAGAAGCTGATTGTTGGATTTAGCTCCCTCAAGGATGTTATATATAGGCTTAAGGCCTCTGCCCGGCATTATAAAAAGAGCGATCTGGTCTGGCCAGGTGTCCAGTGATGGAGCATTACTAACTCTCACTGCCTCAGGTTTTTCGGTCCTTCCACAAGCAAGTGCAATAAGGACAACCATGAGAAAGGATCTTTTCATAACATGAGGGCGTATCGGTTTCCGGGGTAGTTTTTGATCAACCCTTTCAATTCCAACTCAAGCAGGTGTGTCACCAATTCGGGGATTCTGATCTCTGTTTCCCAACTTAGATCTTCCATTTGGATAAACTCATCCTTGGCCAATACTTCAAGTATCCCTTTCTGAGAGGTATTCAAGTCCAGATTTGTCATCAATTCACCCAGGTCCTTCTTCTTTTTTTCTTCTCTCTTTAAGAGATCCCAATTTAGGTTTTCCTCAAGATCTTCTGGCCTTACCAAAGGAATAGCTTTTTGTTTCCTGATCAGCTCGTTGCAGCCTTCTGAATAATGGTCGATCAATCGGCCTGGGAGGGCGAAAACTTCCCGGTTATAACCGCTGGCCATTTCAGCGGTGATCAAAGCTCCTCCACGGTTGGCAGCTTCTACCACAATTGTGGCGTCTGAAAGACCTGCAATGATCCGGTTCCTTGCAGGAAACCTGCTTGGTTCCGGTTCGGTTCCTGGGGGATACTCCGTCAATAATCCCCCTGAGACCTCCATTTTTTTTGCAGTAGCAATATGATCCTTTGGGTAGATCCTATCCAGCCCTCCGGCAAGAACCCCAATTGTTTCCAGTCCGAATTCAAGAGAAGATCTATGGGCTTTGATATCAATTCCATAGGCCAATCCACTTATTATTAATGGTTTGTGTTCTTTCCATGCATCCAGGAATTCCTTAACCATTTTAAGGCCGTAGGAAGAAGCCTTCCTTGTTCCTACAATGCTGATCACTTTCTTATTATTCAGGTCGGCATTTCCTCTGAGGAAAAGAAATGCCGGAGCATCAGGACAATTCAGGAGTCTTACGGGGTATTGCTCATCTCTGCAATAAATGACTTTGGCCTTTAGTCTTTCTAGTTTTTCAAGTGCTTTTTCTCCTATTACCCCTGGCAATTTGATACTTCTGATCAGAGATATCGTCTTGGGGCCAATCCCTGGTATCCTTAGCAGATCCCGATACCCGGCAGAGAATACAGATTCAGCGTCCTGAAAATAGGAAAGCAGGACCTTGAAGGTGCTGGCCCCGATACCCTGAATAGATGATAATGCAATTTTGAAGGGTAGATCCCTATCCATTAAAGCTTGTCCTTAAGTTCAAGCAGGGATTTCTTTAGTTCGGTTAGATTTTCAATGACTTTTATCCTGTTCCCTTCAATTGGACTGGACTCAGAAAGGTGGGCTCTTGCTCCTCCGAGTGTGTAGCCTTTCTCTTTGACCAGATAATGAATGAGATTGATCCTTTCGATCTCCTTTTTGGTATAAAGCCTTTTTCCGTTCTTGTTCTTTTTTGGTTTGATCTCAGGGAATTGTTTCTCCCAGAATCTAATTAGTGATGGAGCTACCCCTAGATCTTTGGCTACCATGCCAATGGGGTAATATTTTCTTTCGATAGGTTTCTCTTTGTAAGGCATAACTCATTCAGCCAAAACAAATATAAGAATCACAGAAAACGGAAACGGATTTAATCGAATGATTGGTTCTCAACAGAAGCGATCTCAACCACTTTTTCATATTCTGCAGCCGTGAGATCCCTGAAAAAGAAGTGAACGGGGTTGATCCTTTTTTTCTTGTAGTGGACTTCGTAGTGGAGGTGAGGCGCTGTGGATCTTCCTGAAGAACCGACCGTTCCTATCTTCTCACCTCTTTTTACTTTTTGTCCCGGGCGAACGGTGAAATTTTGAAGGTGCCCGTATAACGTTTCATATCCGAATCCATGATCGATCACAACTCTGTTTCCGAAACCACCACTTGACCTCTTTGCATATTTTACTGTTCCATCTGCCGTGGCATAAACTGGGGTTCCGGAAGTAGCAGAATAATCTATTCCCCAGTGCATCATCCTCTTCTTAAAAATAGGGTGGGTCCTCATCCCATAACCTGAAGACAATCTTGTCAATTCCTTGTTTGAGATTGGCTGAATGGCCGGGGTGGCATTTAGTAGTTGCTCCTTGTTGTTGGCCAGGTTCAGGATCTCATCGTAGGATTTGGTCTGGATATACATTTTCTTCTTCAGAAGGTCGATCTTTTTAAAGGTCGAAACCACCAACTCTTCTTGTTCAAGCTCATCATCAAGAAGATCAGAGTACTTTTCTACTCCACCAACTCCAGCTTCTCTGATGGATGGTGAAATAGGCTCGGCCTCAAAGATCACTCTGTAAATGTTATCGTCTTTTTCTTCCAGAACGGAAAGCATCTGATCGATCTTCTCCAACCTTGAATTAAGGATCTGGTATTGGAAATGAAGCTCCTGGTTTTCTTTCTTCAACAGAGCCTCTTTTGGGGAATCAAAATACTTGAAGTACATGAAGAGCAACCCTATGGCCACGATCACTCCAAGGAAGAACAACCCAAGGATGTTTATAAAGACATCCCCTGTGGAAACCTTGATCCTCTCGTACTTACAACTTTCAGTATCGTAGTAATACTTTATCCGAGCCATCGGCTGCGATTTTTGTTAATTTTGCCCCCCTTTACGGCAACAAAAATAAATTAATTACAAAAATATTTGGGAGGTCCCTAAATAAACCTCATTTAACCCATTTCAGAGCGGTTTTTCATGGATTCAAAGAGCATCCGCCAGGAATTTCTGGACTTTTTTAAGGAGAAAGAACATAGCATAGTGCCTTCCGCGCCTATGGTGATCAAGGACGATCCAACCCTTATGTTCACCAATGCAGGCATGAACCAGTTCAAGGACCTTTTCCTTGGACATGGAGCACCTAAATCAAAGAGGATCGCTGATACCCAAAAGTGTTTGAGGGTTAGTGGAAAGCATAACGATCTGGAAGAGGTAGGTCATGATACTTACCATCATACCATGTTTGAAATGCTCGGGAACTGGTCCTTTGGGGATTATTTCAAAGAGGAAGCCCTGCATTGGGCATGGGACCTGTTGACAAACCGTTATGGTATTTCCGATAAAGACCTTTATGTCTCGGTGTTTGAAGGTGATAAGGTTGATGGGATCGAAGCAGATGAAGAGGCCGGCAACATCTGGAAATCTATCATCGATCCTTCAAGGGTCCTTTATGAACCCAAGAAGGACAATTTCTGGGAGATGGGGGAGACCGGCCCATGTGGACCAAGCTCTGAGATCCATATTGACCTGCGCTCGCAGAAAGAAAAATCAAAGACCCCTGGAAGAGATCTTGTGAACAAAGATCACCCAGAGGTAATCGAGATATGGAACATCGTTTTTATCCAGTTCAATCGCCTTGCAAACGGTTCCCTAGTACCTCTGGAAGAAAAGCATGTCGATACCGGAATGGGACTTGAAAGGCTGGCCAGGATCATTCAAGGTAAATCCTCTAATTACGACTCGGATATTTTTTCACCATTTATTAATAGTGTCCAGGAGCTCTCGGGATTTGGGTATGGAGAGAAGGAAGAACTGGATATCGCTTTCCGAGTTATAGTGGACCATATCAGGGCAGTGTGTTTTGCTGTAGCTGAGGGTCAGCTCCCAGGAAATGCAAAGGCTGGTTATGTAATCAGGAGGATCTTGAGAAGAGCTATCAGATATGGCCACTCATTCCTTGGTTTTCAGGAACCATTTCTTCATGAACTTGTTCCGGTAATTTCCAAGCAATTGGGTCCTGTTTTTCCTGAGCTGAACTCACAAAAAGACTTTGTCATCAAGGTTATTCTGGAAGAAGAGATCTCCTTCTTCAAAACACTTTCCAAAGGCCTTGTTCTATTGGGAGGAATATTCGAAAAAGAGAAAAAGACAAAGCTAATTCCCGGGAAGAAGGCATTTGAACTTTATGACACCTATGGGTTTCCTATCGACCTGACTACCCTGATCGGATCAGAAGAGGGATTCAAAGTTGATCTAAAAGGCTTCAATGAAGAGATGGGAAAACAAAAAGCCAGGTCAAGGGAAGATTCAAAGAAGCAATACGGTGATTGGATAGAGGTCAACATGGGTGAATCAGAGTTCGTTGGATATGATCGGCTTTCGTCCAAATCGAAGATCTTAAAATACCGGGAACTGCAGGAAAGCGGAAAGAAACTGATCCAGGTAATGCTTGATAAAACCCCATTCTATCCCGAGGGTGGCGGCCAGGTTGGAGATATCGGATACCTGATGGACAGCGAGGGACGGAAATACAGGGTCATGGATACCCAAAAGGAGAACGACCAGATCTTCCATATCCTTGAATGGGTGCCCGAAAACGTTAAGGACGAATTCACGGCTCAGGTTTCAAGGGAGAAAAGGAATCTGACCATGGCCAATCACTCGGCTACACACCTTATGCATGCTGCGTTGCGCAGGGTGTTGGGAAACCATGTGGAGCAAAAAGGTTCTTTTTTGGATGATCAGGTCCTGCGTTTTGATTTCTCACACTTTGAGAAAGTAAGCAGGGAGCAGATCAATGAGATCGAGGATATTGTCAATCAGCATATCCAGCAGGATATTGAAATGGAAGAGAAGAGGGAATTCCCCATCGAGGAGGCAAAGAAAATGGGAGCAATGGCTTTGTTCGGGGAAAAGTATGGGGAAAAGGTTCGGGTAGTGGTATTCGATCCCAAGTACTCGGTTGAGCTTTGTGGAGGTACCCATGTTTCTTCTACCGGAAAGATCGGGATCTTCAAGATCGTTTCAGAAGGTTCAGTTGCGGCTGGTGTCAGAAGAATCGAAGCCTACACTGGAAAACGGGCATTGGAATTTGTAAACTCCAAGCTCACCACCCTTGAAGAGGCTTCAGAAATTTTGAAGCACCCAAGAGATCTTCCCAAGACGGTCAACGAATTGCTTAAGGAGCGGAATGCCTTGGCCTCCAGGCTTGAGAAGCTGGAAAGGGAAAAGATGAGCTCCGTTTCTTCTGACCTGGGATCTAAGATCAAAAAAGTAAAGAATGGAAACTTGCTTGCTGAAAAATTGGATCTCCCCAATGCTCAGGCATTGAAAGATCTTCTTTTTGGCCTGAAGAGTAAGCATGCAGATCTTGTTGCCCTGATCGGGACTGAAGTAGATGGAAAGGCATTGATTGGGATAATTACAGGAGATGAGATCACCGCCAAAAAGATCATCGATGCCGGGGAAATGATAAGAGAGATCTCCAAAGAGATTCAGGGAGGTGGAGGTGGCCAGGCATTCTTCGCCACCGCAGGAGGAAAGGACCCGAATGGATTGAAAGAAGCCATTTCCAAAGGGAGTACAATGATTATGGAAGCTTTGAATAAATGATGGAAGATTTTGAGGTCATCATAGGGCTCGAGGTCCATGCGCAGTTATTGACGAATTCCAAGGCCTATTCTAAGGATTCAACTGCTTATGGGTCTCTGCCGAATGTGCATTTAAGCCCCATTACTTTAGGTTTACCAGGTACCTTGCCTGTGGTTAACAAAGCGGTAATTGAAGCCGCTATAAAAATGGGTCTTGCTTGTCATTCCGATATTACTGAGAGGAACATCTATGATCGGAAGAATTACTTTTATCCCGACCTCCCAAAGGGATACCAGATCACCCAGGACAAAACCCCGATCTGCAGGGGCGGGTATGTTGAAGTTGATATGGAAGATGAAAGCACCATGAAAGTGGAACTTACCAGAATCCATATGGAAGAGGATGCTGGAAAATCCCTTCATATTGATGGTGAGGAAGATAGTTTTGTTGATTTCAATAGGGCAGGGGTTCCGTTGATAGAGATCGTTACGGAACCTTGCATCAAGAATTCTGAAGAGGCTGCGGCCTACTTGGTTGAGATCAGAAAAATGGTCCGCTACCTGGGGATCTGCGACGGGAACATGGAGGAGGGGTCTTTAAGATGCGATGCCAATGTTTCTATTCGTCCAAAGGGATCATCAACTTTTAATAAGAAGGTTGAGGTAAAGAACATGAACTCCTTCAGAAATGTGCAGCGGGCTCTTGAGCATGAGATCGAGCGGCAATACGCTATTTACAGTACCGGGGGTACAATAGAAGAGAGCGAAACCAGGAATTTTGACCCGGTTAGTGGAAAGACCATCCCTATGCGTACCAAGGAGGAGTTGAATGACTACAGATATTTTCCAGAGCCGGATCTTCCTCCTGTCATAGTTTCTGAGAGGTGGATCTCTGATGTTAGGGCAAAGATGCCTGAAATGCCCAGGGAGTTGAGCAAGAAATTCATTACAGAATATGGCCTTCCAAAGTATGATGCAAAGGTCCTGACCGAGAACAGGGGAATCGCTGAGTACTTTAATGCGGTTTGCCAACAAACCAAGAATTACAAACAAGCTTCCAACTGGGTGATGGGGAAGGTCAAATCGTATCTGAACGAGCTGACCAAAAGCATAGAAGATTTCCCTATTCCACCAGGATCAATAGCTGAGTTGGTTGACCTTGTAGCCGAGGGAAAGGTCAGCAATTCGATTGCAGAGCAAAAGATTTTCCCGGAAATGCTTGTAGAGGGAAATATTCACCCTGAAGAGTTGGCTCGAAGAATGAATGTTTTGATCGAGGCGGATTCCGGGCAATTGAAGCAAGCGATACAAAGGGTGCTTTCCTCGATGCCGGAAAAGGTTGAGGAATATAAGAATGGGAAGAAAGGACTTCAGGGATTATTCATGGGGCAGGTCATGAAGGAAATGAGAGGAAAAGCAGATCCGAGGGAAGCTGCAAAGATTTTGAATGAGGAACTAGAAAAATGATAAAGATCGGAAACTCAATATTTATTGCTTTGGTAATGGCCCTTTTCTTTTCATGCGGCCAGCAGCAATCCCTTACAGATCAATTTGAGATCCGGGGAAAGGTCAAATTCCTTAGGGATGGATATGTAAAGCTGATAGTCAGAGAAGGGGAGGCGCTGGTAACTTTGGACTCTTCCGCTGTAGGAGAGGATTCGGTTTTCATGCTTAAGGGGACCGTTACCAACCCAAAGTTTGCACAGATTGATTTTTATGGAAAGCAACAGGAATTTATTGTGTTAAGCGAAGGCAAGATCTCAATTGAGGCGGATGGAAACAGACCTGGAGGATACTTCTCAGCTGATGGAACCAAGGAATTGGAGCTTCAAAACCGGGTAAAATCGATTCATCAGGGGCTTATAGAAAAGGTCCAAAAGGACAAACAGCTATATACCATCACCCTTGCTAAGGGGAATTATGATGAGGCGGATTCGATAAAGTCCAGTATGGAAGAGCAGGTTGAGGTCCATCATCAACTCTTGAAGAATTTCATCGATTCGGTAGGGACAGAATATCTTTCGGCGGTGTTTGCCTTAAACCTTTTGGACTATAGGACAAGTTTTGAATACATGGATCAAACGGCCAAGAAGATAGCTCAAAAGCAGGACCCCAAGCCCCATGAAATTGAATGGCTGAGCAATTTCAACAACAACCGGGCACAAATGCTTGCATCTATCCAGGCAGAGGAGCGGAAAGCGGAGATAGCCAAGAAACTGCGTTTGGGTGCGAAATTCCCCGAGATCGACCTGCCAGATCCTTCGGGTAAGAACAGGAAACTTTCCGAGCTACGAGGTAAATACGTCCTTGTAGATTTCTGGGCTGGCTGGTGCCGTCCCTGCAGAATGGAGAACCCAAATCTGGTAGCTGCTTATGAGAAATATAGTTCCAAGGGCTTTGAGATCTTCGGGGTTTCCCTTGATTCAAAAAAGGATCAATGGGAGGACGCGATCCAAAAGGATAAGTTGACCTGGATCCAGGTATCGGATCTCAAACAATGGAATTCAATTGTTGTAAGGGATTTTAATATCAATTCGATTCCTGCAAATTTTCTTTTGGATCCTGAGGGAAGGATCATAGCAACAAATCTTAGGGGGATTAACCTTGAGCAAAAGCTTGAAGAGATCTTCAAGTCTGTTTAAGCCTTTCCTTTAGTTTCTTTAGTTCCCTCCAGAAGCCAAGTTTCAGTTCCGTGCTGGCCTCAAGGGCATGCAGCTTATCTGTTACCAATATCCGGATCCCATCCTTTTCAAAAAGGGTATTCTTTTTTCCCGCTGTTTGGGGAAAGCCTTCCCCAAAGGAAAGAATGACCTTTGGTTCAAGTTGTTGTTTAATATTGTTCAATTCGGATCCCGGAGCATGGGCATCCAAAATCGCTACGTCATTTTCGCTTAGATCAAGTGCTTTCAGAATATTTTTTAACAGGATGAACTCCAGGCCTTTATGTACCCTTTCAGCATCATCAACCAGGACGGTTACATTCCTCAGATTGGTTCCATGAAAAGCCAGATCCATTGGAATAGCTTCCCTTTTCTTTCCGTAGATCGTTTCCTTGAAAATAAATGGATAGGCCTTTGGATTTAGCTCGCCCATTTTAATCCCAACCCTCCTTTCCTGTCAAGGGTACAAAGGCAAAGAAACCATGTTCCTCAGTGACTTTTTCATCTCCTTTTCGAATTATCCTGACCATGGTCTGAGATTTCTTCTTTCCTACAGGCGCCACCAGGATTCCTCCATCCTTTAATTGCTCAATGAGTGAATCCGGGATCTTTGGGGCGGCGGCGGTCATCAATATTCTATCATAGGGCCCATATTTTGGAAGCCCAATTGATCCATCACCCAAATAACATCTTGCCGGATAACCCAACCGCTTGAGATGGTCCTTGGCCTTTTGGTACAATGGCTTTACCACCTCAATTGTAAATAGTCTCACATTTAGAACCGAAAGGATGGCAGCCTGATAGCCAGAACCTGTTCCAATCTCCAGAACCTTCATGCCTTCCTCAGGGTCCAAAAGTTCCGTCTGACGTGCGACAGTATAGGGTTGTGATATGGTTTGGCCATTTCCTATTGGGAATGCCTTGTCGATATATGCATGGTGAAGAAGGGCATCATCAAAAAAATAATGACGTGGAACGCTCTCCATTGCATAAAGAACTCTTTCATTCGTTATTCCTTTGGATCTGAGGGTGTTTATTAAACCCTTTCTTAGACCTTTGTGTTTGTAATCATCCCGGAATACCATTCGTTGAGAGAACTTTTCTGTAATGGACTATTTTAGCGACCAAAATAATGCCTTACGCATGAAAATCCCCTGGGTTTTCTTCCTAATTCCTTTACTTCTTTTCGGTTGCGAAATCATCAACTCTTCTGACCCAGTGCCATCCTATATTTCAGTGGAAAGGGTAAATGTACTCGACTTCAGAAACGAACCGAATTCCGCTGCCATATATGATGTCTGGGTTTCCATAGAGGGGAAATATCAGGGAACCTATGAGGTTGATACCAATGATCCCGATGGGCCATTGACCTTTCCGGTACTGGCAGAAGGAGACAGTGTTGAAGTAACATTCAATGGGGGAGTTATCAGGGACTTCTATATTAACCCGGGCAGGCACGATCCCTACATTTTCTATGAGGAGTATACCGTCAAGGTTCCGCTTAAAAAAACCGAGGTTACTGTGATCAATCCTTCGATAGGATATCGACCTGAAGGGGAGGACGGAATTGAGTTCCCATCCAAGGCATTTGAAAGCTTTGAGTCTACGAATTTAAGCCGATACGTTGCATGTTCTCAATGTGACATCCCGATGCAGAAGATAGATCCCGCAACCCTGAATGGAGGAATTGCCCAGGGAAACAACGCAGCTTATTTTGAAATACCTGAAGGAAGTACGGATGCGATCGGAATGATCCAGAGATCCAGGATCCCACTTCCCTTTCCTCCCGTAGAGGTTTATTTTGAAATGGATTACAATACAAACCTGGATCTTCTGATAGGAATTCAGATCAATGGTGGTGGTGTTTGGACCATGATCACCCTTCCCCCTACGGAGGGCAATTACCTAAAGGCCTACATTTTTATGACAGATGACATTGCAGCTGTCGGAGGCCTTAACTCGGAATACGCTATTTTCATTTCTTCTTTTAACTCTGATGGTTCAGAATTGAAGTATGCTTCGTTCGATAACCTCAGAATAGTATATCCAACCCCACCTTGAATAGACTATTTCCAGGAGCTTTATTCGTCTTGATCGATTACCTGGCAGCCTTTATGGCCTATGCCATCTTCTTTGTGGTGCGTCAGAAGATCCTGGACGAACCGCAAAGTGCCATTCATACCAAACAGGTGGTATCCTCCTTGCTGGTTGCCTTGTTCTGGGTCGTCCTCTATTGGATGTGGGGCCTTTATCAGGGAGTTGAAAGGAGGTCCAGATTCCGTGAACTTCTAAATCTTGTTACTGCCTCATTTGTAGGTACCGTCATCATCTTCTTTGTCTTACTGCTTGATGATGTTGGTGTTAAGACCTACACACAATATTATCAAACCGGTGCATCCCTATTTCTGATCCACCTGGGCATGTCCTCATTTTTCAGGATAGCACTTCTTACCTGGGTAAAATCAAGGATCGCAGCCGGGGAACTATCTTTTAAAACGCTGATCATAGGATGCGGTGAGAAGGCCGACTTGCTGGTAAAACAACTGGACATGGACCATGGGTACCTGGGACTGGATATAGTGGGTTACCTGAAAATCAATAGCGAGGAATGCAAACTTGGAGCTGGCTTGAAAAACTTTGGAGATCTCAATGACCTTGAACGGATCATTGAACAGCTTGAGCCTGAGGATGTGATCATTGCATTGGACGCAAAAGACCACCATATGCTGGAAGAGATCATCAACACTCTTGATAATTTCCAGGTCAACATCTCTCTCACCCCTGACTTATATGAGATCCTGATCGGATCGGTAAGGGTGAATCACATTTTCGGAGCTCCCCTGGTGGAGGTTAAGAAGAAGTTGGTTCCGGTATGGATCATGGTGACCAAGAGAGCAATGGATATTTCTTTTTCCCTGATCATAATGGGAGTAGGTCTTCCTTTTTTCCTGATTTTCGCCTTGATCACAAAAGCAACATCACAGGGTCCGATTTTCTTCTTGCAGGAAAGGGTAGGGTATAGAGGCAAACCTTTCAACATCATTAAATTCAGGTCTATGGTACCCGATGCTGAAAAGGATGGCCCTTCACTTTCATCCATGGACGATCCCCGGATCACCCCATGGGGCAAGTTCATGAGGCGGACCAGGATCGATGAGATGCCTCAATTCCTGAATGTTCTTCGTGGCGAGATGTCCATTGTTGGACCACGACCTGAGAGAAAATTCTTCATTGATCAGATTATGCAAAAAGCTCCTTACTACCGCCACATTCAAAAGATCAAACCAGGTATTACCTCACTTGGACAGGTCAAACTTGGTTATGCTGAAAACATTGAAGAAATGGTGGAAAGACTCAAATATGATATGCTTTATTTGGAAAATATTTCAATTGGGCTTGACTTGAGGATCTTGTTTTTCACGGTTTTTATCATCTTGCAGGGAAGGGGAAAGTAATGTTTACCGGGATAGTAGAAGGCATTGGGACTGTAAGATCAGTAAAGCAAGAGGGAACCAATATCAGGTTTGGTATCGAATGCTCCTTTTCTGAAGAACTAAGGGTTGATCAAAGTGTAGCCCATAACGGGGTGTGTCTGACCGTCGAACAGCTTAGAGGAAATCTTTATGAGGTTGTGGCCATAAAGGAAACCCTTGAAAGATCTAATCTGGGACTATGGAAAGATGGCTCACATGTCAACCTGGAGAGAAGCATGAGAGCAGATGGAAGATTTGAAGGTCATATTGTTCAGGGTCATGTGGATGATACAGCCATTGTGGAATCAATAAAAAATGAAGAGGGATCCTGGTTATACACCTTTTCTCATGCCAAGAGGAAAGATCTGATCACGGTACAAAAAGGATCGATCTGCGTAAATGGTGTAAGCTTAACAGTCGTGGGATCTGGTGATGATCATTTTTCCGTTGCCATCATTCCCTACACTTTTCAGAATACCAATTTTCAAAGTCTTAAGGAAGGAGACCCGGTCAATCTGGAATATGATATCATCGGGAAATATCTGCTGAAATATTTTGAGAACAAAGGCTAGCGAATGGGGCTTCCGGGGTTTTTCGATGAAGTACCCATTAATTGCTCCCAGATACCTTCCCTCTTCAAAAGCTGATAAAACTGTGAGGCGGTTGGATAAACCTGCTTTGTACCTGAGTTCTTGTTCCAATCCCTGATGTCTTTCAAATAAGGATTGCCGTTGCAGTCCTGGATCATATAGGTGCTTTCGACTACTTCTGTTTTCCTTCTGTTTATGGAAATTACAGGATCTGCTGTGGGGTCCACTTCAGGATTCCAAATTGTCTTTTTTAGAAGCATCCAATTACTGAATGTGACAGACAGCTGACCTCCGGCCACATTGTATTTTCCCCTTGTGTAGGTCTCACCACCTTCAAAGCAGGGATTCATTGAAATACAAACTCCATTTTCCATAAATAGTATTTGACTAAGGCAGCATTCACAATTTTTTATCAATTCGCAGGGCTTTTCAGGGTTTGGATCTCCGACCATCCAAACAGTGTTCTCCAAATCTTTTAATTGTGCAAAAAGCGAGATTGGCAACAGCAGAGCCAGTATAGAAATCAGCCTTTTCAATACTTCGCCAAGTTAATTATTCTTTGAATTGAAACTTCCGAATGAAGATTTCTTTAATCTGAAGTGTGTCAACATCACCCAATATATGGGAGGATAAATTCCAAATACTGAGCCAATTTTGAAACCTTTGATTCGCTTATGTTCATGAGAACCACTGACCGATCTAAAAAACTGTTGCTGAGTTGAATTCTTTTTTCATAAAAAATTCCATTTGAGTGGCAATTTGGGCCAAAACAATCATGAAAAAGCGTACTTTTGCAATCTTCTTTTGGGATTGGGTGATGTTTTTTGAATTGTTCTTGACATCATTCTCCCAACCAACTTTAACTAGAAAAATTAACTGATGAAAAAATCTTACAATCTAAAAAGACTATCGAGCCTTTACCTGATAGCCTTGGGGATGATCATGATGTTCGTTTCCGAGGGCTTTGGGCAAAGAAGTTTTACGAATCCTGCAGGGCACGAAGCATTGTCTTCAAGTACCACTGAAATGGCTTTCAGACGGCAGGGAGTATTCCCTGCACCTATTCCATCAAAAGCAAAATTTGACGTGGAGTACTTTTGGAACGTTGAGGATACGATCAATGCTCCTTCTCTTACCGGTGTTGTATGGACCGGTACGGAGTGGTGGATCTCAAGATGGAATTCCGATACTATCTATACCCTCGATGCAAACGGTGGAAATCCTGGAAGATTCATTGTTGCGGGAGTATCCAATACAAGGTCACTCACCACTGATGGAACCCTTATTTATGCCGGTGGTGCTGGTAGCACAATAAGTAGTATTAATCCTACTACAAAAACGCTTGTTTCTACTATTACTTTGGCTGCAGGAAACGTAGGAGCCAGGATGTGTGCATACGATCCCAATGCTGATTCCGGAAACGGTGGATTTTGGATTGGAAATTTTGGTCCTCCAACATCTACAGGTGATATTCAGTTGGTTTCCATGTCTGGTGCTATTCTTACAACTGTTCCGGCAGCAACGCACGGATTTACAGGGATGTATGGAGGAGCAGTTGATACCAGCAATGTGGATGGACCATATTTGTTGGTTTACCATCAGGGACCTCCTGCAAGTAATAGTATTGGTTGGTTGGATCTTAACACCCTGACTCCTGAAACCTATATCTTCAATGTAAACGCTGTACTTTCTGTCCCTATTCAACCAGCCCCTAACAATCCAATTGCCGGTGGGCTTTATATTGACCATACTTTGATCCCAGGACAAACCACAATGTATGCGGTTTCTCAAGGACATGAGTTGACTGCGATCGAAGCTCCTGACTCGCTTCCTACTGCACCTCCACCACCACCTCCAGCGAATGACGACATTTGTAATGCTCAGGAAATTATTGTTGGAGATCCAGCCATTAGTGCAGATAATTCTACTGCGACCAAAGAACCGGGCGAGCCTGCTGGATCATGCTGGTTTATGGGAGATACAGCACAAAATACGGTTTGGTACTACTTCGTAGCTGTAGATACTTTCAGTGTGACTGTCACCACCAATTTCCCAGGTGCAGGAACAAACACAGATACTCAGTTGGGTGCGTATTCTTCAACAGGTGGTTGCAATGGAACCCTTTCCGAGATCGCTTGTAATGATGACGTATCAGGTACCAACCTGCTTTCGACTATGATCGTCTCAGGTCTCACCGCGGGTGACACAGTCTGGGTACAGGTAGATGGATGGAATGGTAGTATTGGAACATTTGACCTGGAGATCTTCTCCAATGCTCCAACCCCTTCCGGAGTATCTTTCTTTGATTTTGAAACCGAAACCTCTGGAACTACCGGAAACCTAAATAATGGTTGGGTTGCCGCTTCTAGTACGACCTATGAATGGATCGCTAATTCCGGACCAACAACCTCTGCTGGAACTGGCCCAGATGTTGACCACACTTTAGGCACCGCTGCCGGTATTTATATGTATACTGAAGCTTCAGGCCTTACGGTGGTCGCTGGTGATACAGCCATTCTAACAAGCCCATATATTGTAATTGACACCTTTACTAATCCCGGAATATCATTTTGGTCTCACAGATTTGGGGCCACTATGGGAGATATGGAGGTATTGGTAAACGATGGTACTTCCGGTTGGACAGTCTTGACAACACTCACGGGAACCACACAAACAGCAAATGCTGATCCCTATATTAATGTCGAGGTTCCGCTTTGTACATTTGCCTCTGCAGACTCCATTAGAATTAGGTTTAGAGCTATTCGTGGTTCCAGTTGGAGCGGTGATATGGCTATTGATGATGTTGGTATTGTAAACATCAATCCATCTTTCGATGCTGCAATAATAAGTCCTGATATAGGCCCCACTTACTATACCATAGTTCCTGATGATCAGCAGAACATTGTTGACTTCAGCGCTGCCGTTGCCAATGTGGGATCTGAGGACCTTACCAATATCCAGTTCAAAGCAAGTATCAATACCTGGGCTGATAGTACAACAACAGCCTCGCTTAACTGCGGTTCTGTAACAGCTCCGCTCACTGTGACAGGCCCCGCTGGCCCTTATGCAATTGGAACCCATACTGTAGTGATGGAAGCCAGCATGACTCAAACCGATGCTAACCCAGCGGATAATATTACTTCCCTGGATTTTGAGATCTCTGACTCGGTTTATGCGAGGGATAATGGTACTTCAACAGGAACTCTGGGGATTGGTGCAGGTTCTACGGGAACTCTAGGACAAACTTTTGAGGTACTGACTGCGACTTCAATTACTTCTGTTTCATTTTTCCTTGGAAGTAATGCACCTCTTATCGAACCTGTAGTTGGGGATGTATTGGATGTGAGTCTATATGATTTCACTACCGCTCCTCAAAACGTTTTGTCAACCACAGCTTCGTTAACAGTTCCTACAGCAACGCCAAGTTGGTACACGCTGACCTTCCCTTCTCCGGTGGCTTTAACACCAGGAACCTATTTCCTTGGAGTAAATGAAGGCACACCCAATAATGTGGTTTTGGGAACTCATCCATTTAATTACCAACCAAACACCGGATGGGTGATCTTTGGAGCAAACCCATGGGCACCAAGCGAAGCATATGGATTCGAGGTTGCCTACTTGCTTAGGGCAAACTTTGGGGATGCATCTGCGACAATTTCAAACTTCAACCTTGCTTCTCCATCTGATGGCAGTTTTGTTGACGTGTCAGGGTCAGGTGCAAATACCGTTACTTTTGACTGGCAGGATGCATCTGTAAGTGGTGGCCCGGCTGCTACTTATGAATTCCTTTTGGATGCTCCAGGAGGCGACTTCTCTGCTCCATTGTTCACGGCTCCATCTGATAACGGAGGAGCAACTTCGCAGATCACCCTTACCATGGCGCAGTTGGATGCTATAATCAGCAACAACCTAAGCGGATCCGTTGGTGATACTGTTCAAGCCATCTGGCAGGCAAGAGCTAGCTCAACGGGAGCCAGCCAATTGGCAGTAAGCGATTTCGATGTATCATTCGATTATGGTATCGTTGGTTTGGATAGGGCCTTGATGGAAAGCTCCATCGGCATGTTCCCTAATCCTGCTGACAGAGCACTTACCATTGAGATTGAGAATGATCTGGTAACTCAGGTATCTATTCAAAACTCACTTGGTCAGACTATGATCAGCGATGATTGGAATGGTAATGCCAGCAAGGTTTATGATCTCTCAGGCCTTTCTTCTGGAATCTATTTTGTTAAATTCCATACAGCCAAGGGTGATTATTCCAAAAAGCTCATCGTCCAGTAATCGGATAATGAAACAAGAAAAGCAGGGTTAGCGCCCTGCTTTTTTTTTGCCCTAAATCGATCTATGATATTGACCCGCTACAACTGGTTGAGGTTGACCATATCAACTTCCATCATGCTGTCAAGGTATTGGTCCAGAAAGATCTTATGACTTGTCCCGATAATAACCAGGATCTTTCTTCCAGGGTAAAGAGCACTGACCCTACGAATATTCGAAGCGATATTCAGGTTTCTTACCTCCCACAGACCGACCCTGATCCTGTCCAGTTTTGAATCCAGTTTTGTCCTGAAGAAAAGTTTCCATTGCTCATCAAGATCGGCTTTCATGTATGCATCCGAATTGATCAATTTGTAATATTCCAGTAGGTTTTTGGAAGCCAACCCTTCTTTCAACTTGTCCTCTGAGTCCTTATAAAGACCTGAATTCAGGACTTTGGAATACTCTTCATTGGAGTTAAGATCATTTACCAGGGCAGGTGCGATCTTCATGAAGATATCCTTGTCCAAATGATCATCGATCTGGTGCAACTCCTCTTGTCCCAATCTTTCTGCCAGTCTTAAGCCTACCTGAATATTTTCATTTGAGGAGTTGATCTTGCTCTGAAGGATGGCCATGATATTCTTGGGAATGGCCATAGCCTGAATTGTCTCTGTATCAAGGCTTTTGTATTGAAGCAAACCGGTATAATAGCGGTAAGAAGCGAATGCATATTTTGTAAAAGCAGCTCTGTTGGCCTTGTTGTCCGGATCCACCTGGAGCCTCCGTCCAAGGGAGTCGTATCGACTTACTGCTTGTCCCCAATCACATTTCAGATCATTTTGAAAGTAGCCACCGACTTCAATTATTTCAGACCCAAATTGGGAAATGACACTTGAATAGAGTTTGGAATTGCTATTGGCAGTGTAAGTCGAAAGCGGTGAAAGTGCCTCAATACAGATCAGATCAGGTTGCCAGGCTTTAAGCAACTCAAGCAGCTTCTCAACACTTCTTGGGTCGAACTGATCATTATACGCAGAAAGATGAGGGCTGGCAAGGATCAGGATCTGTGTTCTTTCTTTAGGTGCCAATGGAGCCTCCAAAACATTCTGAGATCGGGATGGAGAAAGAAGAAAGCAAAGAAAAATCGCAATTAGGATAGTTTTTTTCATCAGAGCAGGTTTCATTTTATGGCCTCTAAAAAGATCAAAAGATTTGGATTGGCCTATAAAGGCAATAGGATCGGCGGCCCTTGGGTAACTAGTATTTGGGCAATACCGAGTTTCCCATCCTTCCCTTTAACAGGATCCCAAGTTTTACCATGCAACCTAAATAGTTCACATCCAATAGCTTGTCTGTTCGGCTCTGAGAAAACACAGGGAAGTGTTGGTCTTGATAAAAATGGTCCATGAACTCCGAGCTTATTTCAAATTCCACGAATCCGCCAAAACCATTTTCACTTCGTCCGGAAAACCCAAAAGCGATAAATGCCATCTTACCCCTTGAATCTGATGAGATATTCCTGATGTCTAAGGGCAACTCGGAGTATCTATGCCATGAAGGGCCATATCCAAGTCTTAGAAAAGCCATAGACTGTGGGCTCTCTATTGGATTCGGGTAGAATTGGAATGAGATATATGGAAGAAGGCTTTGAGAGGATCCCTTCAGGGGGGCATAATGGTCCTCATGGATTAATGTGTTTCTTCTGTAATTAATACCCAGAGCTAAGTTCTTGTGAAAACTCACTTCCAATGCAAGGTCCCATTCCAACCTGGCCATTGAAAATGTGTCCAGGGTATGATCATTGGCGAAAACACTACTTAAACCAAGACCCAAACCCGTTTTGATAGATATACTCTGATCAATGGTTTTATTCCTTTTTGCATAATCCAGTTTTCTAAGAGAGTCAGGACTCAGGTACTCGGTAAGTTGTATCCCGTCCTCTGTTTCGGGAATAAAATAGCTGAGGCTATCCGGACTTGAGTAAGAAAGGTTTGCAAAAAGAAAAAAAGTGAACAAATATGGTCCAGGATTCCTCATGCAAAGCAAAAAGGCAAATCCTATGCCATCCGGGGTCCTACCACTTCACTTTTTTGGCTTTCATGCCGACAGGTTTCAGTGTGTTGATGTTTTTCCAACTCAGGTTTTCATCATTATAAACCTGCTCGGGCATAGGGTTTTCGGGGTCGAATCTTTTTTCCTTCTCGATCTTTTCAGGGCTTTCTGTATTGATGTCAAGGATGTTAAATATCATTTCCGTGAAGAAATTGCTGTCGTCATTTTTTGCCCACATATACTTTTTCTTCATATGGATCTTAAACTGGACCCTGAAGTGCTGGGGAAAGTATACATCCCCGATCTTTTGATATCTCAGTTTGGCTTGAGCTATTGGTTCGTCGATCACCATCCCAAAAGCAAAGAGCAATGGTTTGATGGCGGTTGGGATCACGACCTGCCACCTATAATCGATCCCGAGAATTGCATCAGTACTAGGATCAATGTATATCCTGCCCATGTACATCATTTGGTCCATTTGCCTCCTCGAACGGTAGTTAATGGTCAGCAGCTCAATACTAAAACCGTTTTCAATAAACCTTTGAGAAATTTCAAGTGCCCCACTTTTCCTCGGCAGAGAGCTAGTACACGAATTAACGTTGC
>JANQSY010000116.1 GCA_028279065.1 Cytophagales bacterium | reverse complement strand
CGTTGTCGTATACACTTTCTTATCAAGTGATGGCTCATCATAGCCATTTTAAGTATATTCCTTCCTCGCGTATTTAATGATCCTTTACTGTTTCATTCTCAGCGTATATTATGGGAATATACCCTGGGCGCAGCCAACTCTGTAGACTACCAGGTTCAGGCAAATAATCTGAATGCTGCCAAATCAGATTTTGTCAGGTCAAAATATGATTTGATATTTAAAAGAAAAATCCTGGACTTTTATCAGGGTAAGCCCCTGTATTAGTATTTCATTAGAATGAAGAAAATTTCTACTAACCGCCTGCTGGTGTATTTGGGCGGGTTGGCCATCGTATTGGTTATTCTTGCTGTTGTTGGTAAACAAATGGGATGGTTCGGAGGGGGAAAATCCACTGAAGTTGAGCTGGCCAAGATCGAAAAAGGGACCATAGTCGAAAAGGTAGGTGCCTCGGGCAAAGTACAACCGGAAGTTGAGATCAAGGTAAGCCCGGAAGTTTCCGGGGAGATCATAGAGTTAAATATTAAGGAGGGGGACTCTGTTTCTCTTGATGATGTCCTTGTCAAGATCCGTCCTGATAACTATGTATTTGCGGTAGACCAGGCTGAGGCCAATGCAAACAATGCCAGGGCTAGGCTTTCCCAGGCTGAAGCGAATCTTGCGCAGAGCAAGGCGAGATTTTATCAGGCCGAGCAGAATTTCAAACGGTCAAAAGATCTTTTTGAACAAAAGGTTCTGGCGGTTTCGGAGTATGAGCAGGCTGAGGCAGATTACAAGGTGGCCGAACAAAACCTGGAAGGGGACAAAAAGAATGTGGATGCGGCCAGATATACCTATATCAATGCCCAGGCCGGTGTTAAAAATGCAAGGGAAAACTTAAGGAAGACCACAATTGTGGCCCCAGAAGACGGGATCATTTCCAAACTCACGGTTGAGAAAGGGGAAAGGGTATTGGGAACCTCTCAGATGATGGGAACGGAACTATTCCGAATGGCTGATCTTAGTAATATGGAGGTGAGAGTGGATGTTAATGAAAACGATATCATAAGGATCTCCCTCGGTGATACGGCAGAGATAGAAGTTGATGCATATTCGGGAAAAGATGAGAAGTTCCTTGGAATAGTCACCTTGATAGCCAACTCCCCAACAGTGGAGCAGACCAACAGCTCGGATGCAATAACCGAATTTGAGGTCAGGATCAAGATCCTGAACAGCTCCTATGAGCATTTGATCACTGATGAAAATCCTTTCCCTTTTAAACCTGGAATGACCGCCTCTGTTGATATCATCACTAACCGGAAATCGGACATAATTGTAGCACCGTTAATTTCGGTAACAACCCGTGATCAATCAGGAGGTGATAAAAGGAAGAATGGGGATGAGGAAGACGGAGATGATGAGGATGGAGAAAAGCCAAAAAGATCCAAAGCAAAAAGTGGGGATGAAGAAAAAACCGAAGAGGTTGTGTTTGTTTATTCTCCTCAAGAGTCTACGGTGAGAATGGTCCCGGTTGAGACAGGAATAAGCGACTTCAATCATATCGAGATAATTGAAGGGTTGAAAGAGGGGTATCAATTGGTCTCCGGACCGTATCTAGCTATCTCTAAAAAGCTTGAGGATGGGGATAAAGTGATCATTCAGGAGGAAGACAAGGAGGGAGGACGTCGAAGAAGAAGAAAATCATCCGATGATTAAGAACATTGGCTAAACCAGAAATAAAGAACGTCTCCGTCATTGGGAGTGGCAGTTGGGGCACCGCACTCGTGAAGATCCTTTCTTCCCAGTCCAATGCCAAAATCAAGTGGTGGTTCAGGGATCCAGAGGCAGTCAAACAGCTTAAGGCCCTCAAATTCAATCCAAAGCACCTCAGAGATGTGAAGTTCCCTCTTTCCAAGATCAAACCCACTTCAAATATTTCCAAAGCACTGAAGGGAGCTGAACTGGTGATCATTGCAGTTCCTTCCGCATTTGTTCATGAGGTTTTCGAATCCATACCAAAACAGGAACTGCAGGGAAAGTATCATGCCTCAGCAGTTAAGGGAATGATCCCTGAAATGGACCTAACGGTTTCCGAATATCTAAATCGGGTATTCGAAATACCCTATCGGGACCAGGCGGTAATTGCCGGGCCATGCCATGCCGAAGAGGTTGCTCTTGAAAAACAATCTTATTTGACGGCTGCGGGCCCGAACAAAGAGCTCACAGAATCCATCGCGGATCTTCTCTCGGGTTTTTTCATAGCCTGCAAGACAAATCCTGACTTACTTGGGGTTGAATATGCTGCGGTTATGAAGAACATAGTAGCTATAGCATCCGGGATTGTTCATGCCCAAAATTTTGGAGATAACTTCCAGGCGGTCCTGGTTTCGAATGCTGTCGACGAGATCACCTATTTCCTTTCAAAGGTCCAACCCAAAGAAAGGAACCTTGTTGATTCGGCTTACCTTGGTGATATCCTGGTCACGGCCTATTCGCAGTTTTCCAGAAACCGAACCCTGGGTACCATGGTCGGCCGAGGTTATAGCGTTCGTTCTGCAATGATGGAAATGAATCAGATCGCAGAAGGTTACTATGGTGTGAAAAGCATTCATAAAATGGGCGAAGAACTTGGGCTTGATCTACCTGTGGTGAATTTTGTTTATCATGTCTTGTATGAAAAGATCTCTCCTGCAATAGAGGTCCAGATACTCAAGGAAAGACTTAGCTAGAACTCCTTAAGTGCCCTGAACAGATCCCTCATCGGAAGGCCCATGACATTGAAAAAGCATCCATTGATCCTCCCAATATGGGTCAGGCCAATTCCTTCCTGGATTCCATAAGCACCAGCTTTATCCAGGGGATTGAACCTTTCGATGTACTCTTTGATCTCGTTTGGGCTAATTGTATCAAAGCTGACCTCTGTTTTTGTCCTGAAACTTTTAAGGTTTTCGGATCTCCTCAATGCCACACCCGTTATCACCTCATGTGTTCTTCCCGATAATCGCTCCAGAATGGTGTAGGCTTCTGCTTTGTCCCCTGGTTTTCCAATGATCCTTCCATCCAAAGAAACCAGGGTGTCGGCTGTTAGAAGAACCTCATCGTCCTGAAGATCATTGACCTGTATCGATTTGTCCCTGGCAAGGAATTCAGGAACGTCAATGGGATCCAAAGCCGGCGGTTCTTCCCTAAAAGGGTATTTGCGTTGTTCAAATTCCAAACCGCTCATACGAAGAATTTCGGATCTCCTGGGGGAAGAGGAGCCAAGTATTAGCTTAATTTGGTCGCCGATTATCATTGGAACAATATTCGGCCTTTTGTTGTCTTTACAGCAGGCAAACCGGATTTTTTTAACCAAAAAGTATTGAGGCAACTTTTAGTCATCCTTCTTTTCTTCTCATTGAGTTTAGAGGCCAGAGCAGGGCTGACCCTGAATTCGGATTCGGCCATGGTCAATCGGTTGATGGATGAAGCGGTGGGGAATATGAATAGGGGAAACTATAAGGAAGCGGATGTGATCTTTCGAAAGATCCTGAGCCTTAAGGTCATCATTCCGGATGAGTTCTGTTATTACTATGGGGAAACCTTGATGGAGCTGAAAAACTATCGCCTCAGCCAATCATTTCTTGAAAAGTACCTTGAACTGACAGACAATAAAGGCGAATTCGTTGGTGAAACAAATGAATCACTTGCCTATGTGAAGGGTAAGATCGATGAGATCGACGAATGCGCTGAATGCGATGATGAGGGCTTTTTAGTCTCTATGCAGGATTGCCATATATGCGGGGGGGATGGGAAAAGGGAGGTGCCATGCAGCCGTTGCAAGGGAAGGGGCGAAGAGGTCTGTCCTACCTGTCTTGGCGAAGGGATCGAGGTTCTTCGAACAAGTTTTGGCAGAAGATATATCACTTGTACCACATGCCATGAGGTCGGCCATATCACTTGTCAAAAATGCAGGGGAAGCAAACTGGAATACCGTCTCTGCGATGCTTGTAAAGGCATAGGCAAACTGGAGGTCAAGAAAAGGATCATCGACTGAACCTGAGAGGGTCCACAACCGGGCTGCTCAACTCCGGATCATCACCATTAATAATCCCGGCTATCATTTCGCCACTTGCGGCCCCCAGGGCCAGACCCAGCATCGCATGTCCTGCATTGATAAAAAGGTTTGGGATCTTATCATGCTGGCCTATATAAGGAAGGCCATCCGGGCTTGTCGGTCTGTATCCATACCAAACATCCTCCTCTTCAAGCTTTTCATTGTATAAGTCGGGAGCAAACTCTCTCATTCCTGAAAGAATTCCTTTTACCCTGTTCCTTCGGATCTTATCATCAAAGCCTCCCAGCTCCAGGGTCCCCGCGATCCGGATCCTGTCACCCATAGGGGTCAGAACCACCTTCTTTTCTGAAAAGATCAGAGATGATGACCTGACTTGACCTCGATTTGGGATCTCCAGGGAATAGCCCTTTGCGGGTTGCATTAATATCCTTGATCCTAGCTTGTTCCATAGTTCGGGAGCCCATGCTCCGGTACAGACCAAAAAGCGGTCCGCATCAAAGGATCCTCTGTTTGTCTTCAATGCCGTTGCTTTTCCATTCTCAATAACCAATTCTTCAACCCTGGTATTAAATTCGATTTCCACTCCCTGTCCCAGAAGGTGGTCGCATAATTCATCTATTAGCCTTGTTGGATCAACAGAAAGATCATTTTTATACAGAACCCCACCCTTGGCATTCAGGTTGATCTTAGGCTCAATCGATTTTAGGTCTGATCCTTTTAAATGAGTAGGAATGATTCCAAATTCCCGATTTAGAGAAGCCATTTCCTTTTCTTCCTCAAGGCCTTCTTCGGAATTACAAAGTGTGATAATCCCTTTCCGGTTCACGCTGCTAAATCCAATCTCATGGAATAGCTCCAGGTAAGATTGAAGGCTTTCCTTACCAAACCTTGCAAGGAACTCGATCTTCTTCTTGTGAGATTTTTCAAAGGATGAACCAATAAACTTTCTTCCCCAGGAGATAAGATCCCTGTTCATTCTTGGCCTTATGTAAAATGGGCTGCTGCTATTCAGAAGCCAAAGGATTGACTTTTTGAAAACCCCAGAATTTGCCAAGGGGATGATATGGCTTTCGCAGATATGACCCGCATTTCCATGAGAGCATCCTTCCAGCTTTTTGCTGGCCTCGACCACTCTGACACTATAACCTTTCTTCTGGAGGTAATGGGCTGAACAGAGTCCGATTATCCCCGCCCCAACTATGGCGACATCAAATTTTTTGGAGTTCATCTTACCTGAAACCCTTTCCAGAAGGGGTCATCCTGATCTATGGATATACTATTGTGGCCTGTGACCCTTGCCCAACCGGAGATCTGTGGGTGAACTGCCAAATAAGGTCCAACTTGGCTTGTATTTAGGATCTTACCCGTAAAGGTTGATCCTATGATGCTTTCATGAATAAACTCCTCATTTTCTTTTAGATGACCTTTTGCAAAGAGTTGTGCCATCCGCGCAGAGGTTCCGGTACCACAAGGAGATCTGTCTATTGCCTTTTCCCCGTAAAAAACAGCATTTCGGTAGTTGGATGAGCTGCTCTCAGGAGATTCGGCCCACATGATATGACTTAGGCCTTGAATCCTGTCATCTTCCGGATGGATGGGTTTGACGAGATCATTTATCTTGCTCCTTATTTCACGAGAAAAACCGATCAACTGCAGAGAATCAAAATCATCCAGGGAACTGAATTTTCCCTGAGGTTCGATAATTCCGTAAAAATTCCCACCGTATGAAATATCCATCTTTATCCGACCCAGAGAATCGGTTTCTACTTCAATTCCTTCTTTAAAAAGGAAAGCAGGAACGTTCTTTATTATCACCTCAAGGACCTTGTTCCCTTCTTCCTTGTATTCCACTTCAATGATTCCCGCTGGAGCCTCAATCGATAGCTTTCCCGGGACCTTTGGTTGTAGCAAGCCTTCCTCCAAAGCAAATGTGACCGTCCCTATGGTTCCATGCCCACACATGGGAAGGCAGCCACTGGTCTCTATGAACAAGATCGAAAAATCGTTTTCCGGATTTTCTGGAGGAAAAAGAAAACTTCCTGACATCATATCATGCCCGCGGGGTTCGAACATCAATCCGGTCCTTATCCAATCATGATCCCTGATGAACTCAAGACGCTTTTCAGCTATGGAGCCGCTTTTTAGTTCAGGATGCCCCTTTACCACCAACCGGACCGGGTTCCCACAGGTATGCCCATCAATGCATTGGAATTGAAAACTAGCCATTTGGAACAATCAGTTGCCCGTTCAACCGATGAGGAAAGGAACTAAGCCCTTCCCTGGAAAGTTCAAATGGGAGATGCTTTTCAGGAAAATCCTGGAAGGAAACCGGTCTCAAGAACCTTCTTATGGCATCAAATCCAACGGAGGTGAATCTTTGATCGGAGCTTGCAGGCCACGGCCCTCCATGATTCATGGAAGGACAAACCTCAACTCCGGTTGGCACTCCATTATAAATGATCCTCCCAACTCTTCTGGTTAACACTGACCAATAGGCCCCCTTTTCATGAAGTTCATCCTCTTCAATATAAAGGGACCCTGTCAATTGACCTTCAAGTGAACTCAATATCTGCTGAAGTTCTTCTTGATTCTCAATGATCACCGCCAGGCTAAATGGACCGAAGACTTCTTCCTGTAGTTTCTTATCCTGCAAAAATTGCTCCCCTGATACACTTAGCAAGAAACCGGATGAATGGTTTTTAGGGGAGGGTTCTTCTCCAGTTAGTTGTTTAACTCGAGTGGAAAAGCCCTCAAAGATCTTTGAGCTGAGCATGGGTGTGGGGTTTTGAGCCCCTAAGCTCTTGGATAGTTTTTCTACAAAATCGGAAGTCTTGCTTCCTTTTTCCAACAAAAGCAAGCCAGGGTTTGTACAGAACTGCCCTGTTCCAAGAAAGATGGATCCAGCCAAGATCTCGGGAAGGTCATCCAAATGGTTTTCCTGATAGGAAGAACTCACCAATACAGGATTTATGCTTCCCATTTCGCAGAATACCGGAATGGGTTCATCTCTTTCTCGGGCATAAGCTATCAACGCTTTTCCTCCAGTAGTTGAACCGGTAAAAGCTATCGAACTGATATTAGGATCCTTTACCAGTTGTTCTCCTACATCATAACCACCATTAACAAAAGAGAATACACCATCAGGCATTGAACACTTTTCCGCGGCTTTAAGGATTGCCTGTGAAACGATCTCATTGGTCATCAAATGACCTTCATGTCCTTTCAAAATTACTGGACAACCTGCAGCTAGAGCTGATGCTGTATCTCCGCCAGCTGTTGAAAAGGCTAGGGGGAAATTTCCAGCACTGAACACAGCCACTGGCCCGACCGGGATGTTCATTTTACGGATATCCGGCTTTGGGATCGGGACTCGTTCTGTTTCAGCTTGATCCCAGGAGAGATCCAAATGAAACCCTGCCAACATATGCTGAGCAAATTGCCGAAGCTGAAAGACCGTCCTGCCTTTCTCTCCCATTATCCTTGCCTCTGGTAAACCGGTTTCAAAGCAGGCGGCTTCAACCAACTGATCTCCAAGCTGCTCTATCTGGTCAGCGATCTCATAGATGAAAGCCGATCTTTTTCTGAGATCCAGAAAATTAGGATCAAGCGCGGCCCTGGACGCAAGTTCTCCTGCTGAATCGATCTCTTCAGGCGAAGCCACAAAAAACTCTGTTTCAGATGCAGATCCTGTTGCAGGATTGATTGGGCTCAGCACGGCATTCCCTCTTGAACTCCAGGTATTCCCGATCAGGTTTTTTCCGGTCAAAGTCTCCATTAGCCAGGACGATGTTTAAGTTGTTCCTGAATGATCCCCATTATTCTTTCCCGTTCTTTTCCCTCAAGGACCAGTCTTGGTGGTCTGACAAACTCCGAGCCCATTCCAACCATTGATTCTGCGAGCTTAATGTATTGAACCAACTTTGGGTGAATGTCCAGTTCAAGCAGTGGAAAGAACCATTTGTTCAATTCAGCAGCTTCCAGGAGTTTTCCCTCAATAACCAGGTTGAAAAGTTTGACCGTTTCAACAGGAAAGGCGCAGACCAGGCCAGCCACCCAGCCATGTGCACCAAGAGCAAAACTCTCCAGGGCGAGGGTGTCCACTCCACATAGTATCTTGTACCTCTCGCCAAACCGATTCAACATTCTGGTAACATTTCCTGTGTCCCTGGTAGACTCTTTTACCGCCTGAATATTTTCAAGCCCCATCATTTCATCGAAATGGTCAAGGGCGACCAAGTTTCCGTAATCCACCGGGTTGTTATAGATCATTATGGGCAGGGGAGTGTTTTCAGAGATCGCCCTGAAAAATGCCAGCATCTCACGGTCATCAGGCCGGTACCTTAATGGTGGAAGGAGCATCAGCCCTTCTGCACCCTGATCCAAAGCCTGCTGAGCTGCCTCAACAGCTTTTGAGGTCTTGGATTCAGCGATGTTCATGATTACAGGCACCCTTCCATCACAGATCTCTGAGGCCATCTGAAGGAGCTCCTTCTTCTCGATGTCTTCGAGCACCGAGGATTCACCTAGAGTCCCTCCGAGAATAACACCTTTTACGCCGGCTTCTATCTGTTTTTCAATGTTGGCCCCAAAGCCAACAAGGTCGAGTTTTCCGTCCTCAGTGAATTTGGTAGTCACGGCAGGAAAAACACCATTCCAATCAATCATAGACTTAAATTTTGCCAAATTTGAGTTATAGGAGGATAAGTAAAAAGCCTAAAACCATTTTTGTTTTACTTCCCAATGAAAAGGCTCTGAATATGATTTAATATGGCTTCTTCATATAATTGAGCCAACATGTAATCAAGATTGCAAATCTGGGTTCGTGGGATTTATTACCTTAATGCAAAAACTGATGCGAAACGTTGTAACAAATACCATCCTTCTTCTAATAATCCTTTCGGTAGGGTTCAGCTATGGACAAAACAAGAAGAGTCCAAAGGCCGCTGCGTCCAACCAAGTCGATGATCTGAACATCGATATCAAGTACAGTTCACCTTCGGTTCGGGGAAGGACAGTATGGGGAGACCTGGTTCCATATGACAAGGTATGGCGGACCGGAGCGGACAATGCCACCACCATAGAATTCAATAAACCTGTAACTGTGAATGGCCAGGCGCTGGGGGCTGGAAAGTACGCCTTTTTCACCATTCCTGGGAAAGATGAATGGGTGGTTATTTTCAACAATAATCCAGATCAGTGGGGTGCCTACAAATATGATCAAAAGCAGGATGCCCTAAGGATTAAAGTGAAGCCTATGGAGGTTCCAATGCAGGAGAGTATGAAGTTTGAGGTTTCTAAGACCGGATTGATCACTCTTAGCTGGGAAAAGAAAGCTGTACAGGTCCAGGTAAAGCAGTCCAAACCGGGTCAATAAATTATTCGGATTATCAATTAATCTAAAGGGTGATTCTAAGCAATTAAATCACCCTTTTATGTATTTTCACCCCTTGTTCGAGACCTAGTATATGGAGGCTTATTGGCCATACATTCTTTTTCTACCAGGATTTTTTCTCTTGCTCAAAGGAGCCGATTGGCTGGTGGAAGGATCTTCCGCCGTAGCAAAGCGCTATGGTCTTTCCCCCATGATCATTGGCCTTACAATTGTTTCTTTTGGAACTTCTCTTCCTGAACTGATCATAAATGTTTTTGCCAGTTTTTCGGGCAGTCCGGATATTGCGATAGGGAATATTGTAGGCAGTAATATTTCCAACCTCCTTTTGATCCTTGGTACATCGGCAATAATCTACCCCATCGCTATTAAGAAAAGCGTTATTTTTTCCGAGATCCCATTCTCTTTAGCGGCGATAACACTGATGGGTTTTCTTGGCAACATTGCCATTTTTGGTTACTCCACCGAGGGAAACATGTATCTCAGTAGGGTAGATGGGGGTATTCTTCTTTTCTTCTTTGCCCTGTTTTTAGGATATATTATATCGGTTTCCAAGGAGGATAAAGATCTCGCACTCCATTCAGATATGGAGATCCATGCAATTTCCCCATTGAAATCCCTAATCTATATTCTGGCAGGGATTGCAGGACTCTTTGTGGGTGGGGAGTGGACGGTGGATGGTGCTATTGAAATGGCTCATTTTTTTAATCTCGACGAAAAGTTCATTGGGCTTACCATAATTGCGATCGGTACCTCTCTTCCCGAATTGGTTACCAGTGCTGTGGCGGCATTCAAAAGGGATACTGAGATAGCACTGGGGAATATCATCGGTTCTAATATTTTCAACATACTTTGGATCCTTGGGATCAGTGCTTTGATCAATCCCCTAAAATTTACTCCGAACTTCAATGGAGATATCCTGGTGGTGATCTTCGCTACCTGCCTGATCTTCATTGTCCTTCCATTCAGCAAAACCAGCTCGATAGAAAGAACCCATGGGATTCTTTTTGTTGGACTATATGTTGCATACCTTACCTGGCTGGTAATTACCATTGCCTGATCAAGAATTTACATTTAGCACAAAAGCTGTCTATATCATATGCTGATAAAGTTTTCAAAAAACCCCGTGTTGGCGGCATTTGGGGTCTTCTATTACCATAAGCTGAATATCAGTTTATTCATACTGGTGGCATTAGGGGCCTGGTACCTACATGATTATCTTGGATACACCAACCTTGCCCTTCCAATTCTTCCCGTGAGCATCCTTGGTGGAGCCCTTGCGATCTTCCTTGGCTTCAGGAATAATTCTGCCTACGACCGTTGGTGGGAGGCCAGAAAAATATGGGGAGGGATAGTGAATTCCAGCCGGTCTTATTCCATGGAGATCACAACATTCTTCGGAGTAAAGGGGAATGAGGAACATGGAGAGGAGGAGATAAATAGAATGATAAAGGAACTGGTCTACCTTGAGATAGCCTGGTTTTATTCCCTTGCCAATCACCTTAGGGGAATAAAAGACTACACCTACATTGATAAATACCTTCCTGATGGCTTAAAGGATGCGTTAGGCTCGATAAAAAACTTTCCGCAGAAATTAATCCAGGAGATGGGAAAGAGGACAAAGCTGGCCCTGGACAAGGAGATCATAAATGACTTCCAGCATATTGAGATCAATCGCATCCTTACTGAGCTCTACAATCTTCAGGGTAGGGCCGAAAGGATCAAATTCACTGTATTCCCGTACTATTACAACTTCTTTACTCGTCTGTTTTTATGGGTATTTGTTTGCATCCTTCCATTCTCCCTTGTTGAAATGATGGACCTCGGAGTGGTTCCCACCAGTCTTGCGATCTCCTTCATTTTCTATATCCTGGATCAATCAGGTCAGGTGACGGAAGATCCCTTTGAGAACAGGGCTGCTGATACCCCGATGACAACCATTTGCAGGAATATAGAGATCGACCTGCTCCAGCACCTGGATGAAAAAGACATACCGGAACCCATACTTCCGGAAAGAACCCGGTTCTATGGAACATACATTCGTTAAATTTGCAGGAAAGTTGATCTCTTGTCGGAACTGAGGCAATACATACATAAGTACCTTCCAGGGCTTCAGGCTACTGCAGAAAGGATGGTAGGCTCATTTGAAGATGCCCAGGATATTGTACAGGACACTGTAGAAAAATGGTTTCGAACAGATAGCGAAAAGATCGAAAACCCGAAGTCTTATCTTTTCAGATCTCTGATCAATAATTGCCAGACCCATCTAAGGAATCTAAAAGTTAAAAGGGATAATCTTGAAAAGTTTCAGGACTACTTCTCCCGGAATCATTATCACTTTGAAATGGACTTTGATTTTCTGGATCAGGATAGTCAATTCAAAAGAGGGGTTTCCTATTTGAACAAAAAACTTAAGCCCATAGAAAAGGGCGTTTTCATACTCAAGGAGGTCTTCAACCTCGAATATGAGGTTATTCAGGAAATACTAGGTAAGAAAGCCGAAAATTGCAGGCAGATCTTGAGTAGAGCCAAGGCCAAAATAGGTGACGAGATCAAAAAAGGTGAGGAAATTGCTTTTCATAAATCCGAGGAACTGGTGGCAAAGATCAAAGAAGCCTCCCAGGGCAAAATGCACGAGTTGTTCTTTTTTTTGAACCCCGAACTAAAAAAATTATAGTTTTTTGTCACAGGAATGGGGTACTGGAGTCTTCATAGTGTAGTACAAAAGATTTTTAACCCAAAAACTATAAATAATTGAAAGAGATACTCATTTTTTTTATCTGCCATTGGTACCTGAGTCTGCTGTTTCAAACCTTTTTTCATCATAGGTATTCTTCCCACCAACAGTTTACCATGTCCAAGACCGCTGAGAAGTTCTTTTTCTTCTTTTCATGGTTGTTTCAAGGATCAAATTACCTGAGCCCTTATGGTTATGGGATAATGCATAGAATGCATCATGCCTATGCAGACAAGCCCAATGATCCTCATAGCCCAAAGTATGACAGGAACCTGTTTGCGATGATGTGGAAGACCAAGAAGATCTACACGGGGATCGCAAGCAAGAAAACCGAGGTTGATGCTCGCTTTACAGAAAATGTTCCGGAATGGAACTGGTTCGATCGTTTTGCAAGGTCATGGCCATCCAGGATCTTCTGGGGCTTACTGTACGTTGGGTTTTATTACCAGTTTGCCACAGAGTGGTGGATGTGGTTGCTCTTACCAATTCAGATGTTCCTTTCCCCTGTGCATGGCGCCATCATCAATTGGTTTGCTCACCTATATGGGTACAGAAATTTTGAGGTAGGGGACACCTCCAAAAACTTCCTTCCATTTGATTTTCTAATGCTGGGTGAGAGCTATCACAACAATCACCATAAGCATGCCGATAGTCCGAATTTCGGCTACCGCTGGCATGAGATCGATCCGACCTATTATTTCATCAAACTGATGGCAGCCCTAAGGGTGATCAAACTGAAACCTACCAAAGTCGTTGACATCGGTCAAGTGAAATCCGCCGCCTAAGGAATAGATCTTTTCCTTTTACTTTGTGCATGCTCCGGTTTGGCCTGATCATGCTTGCCCTGATCTGGACGTACATCCCTTCCTATGGACAATTGTCTGAAGTTCTTCGCTCTGACAGGCCGGGGAATACCGATGCTGCCACTACGGTAGGGCAGGGAATGGCTCAGATCCAAAGCGGTTTGAGCTATTTCGATGTAGATCATGTTAGTCTGGATTATCGCACCTATGGACCAAACGTTTCCTTGGTGGCAAGGTATGGCATTATCGAAAGGCTGGAATTCAGGGCGGCTTTTGTGGTGAGATGGCAAACCGAAACATCGATGGGAGTTGAAAACCAATTCGGAGGCCTGGAGGTGATGAATTTGGGATTGCGTTTCAATTTATTGGATGGAAAAGAAAAAAAGCCTTCTCTTGGTATTCAGGCCGATTTCAGGGTTCAGGAGATCGGTCCTCCGGAATACCGGATCGATGAACCTGCTCCCCGGATTTTCCTCCTTTTTAATACTCCTGTTTCCAATTGGTTCCTCCTTAGTTCAAACCTTGGTCTCGTGTGGGACGAACTAGGAGCAGAGCCTTATGGGGCTGGAACTTTGAACCTTTCAAGGGGAATATCGGATAAGGTTTCGGTCTTCATTGAAGCTTTTGGGAATCTATATTTTGAATCTCAGGGGTTCGGGATGAATGTGGGCATGGCGTATCTGATCAACAACTCACTTCAACTCGATCTTATTGGTTCTTACCTGGGGATCTCAGGAGATCTGCAAGGCCTCGGAGGCTCGGCTGGGGTTTCCTGGAGGTTTGGTGTCAACAGAAAAAAGTGATCCACAAGGCTTAATCCAGCCAGAGAAAATTCTGTTCTTCTTCATATACAAGAGCTTCTTTTTCCCGGGGATAGGATTTTTTTCTTCCTTTGAGCAATCCAATCAAATGAAGCTGCAAAGCCCAATGAGGTCATTACGAAAGATACTGATTACGACCCTTTTTCTGACTGCTCCATATTCAAACCTTTTGGGGCAGATCCCTCCGGGTTATTACGATCCCGCTATGGGGTTGGATGGGGATACATTGAGATTTGAGCTCTCCAAGATCATAGATGGGCATCAGGTTCAGAGCTATTCCAGCTTATGGAACCATTTCTGGAATACTGACCGAAAGCCCGATAGCACGGTATGGGATATGTATTCAGATGATCCTGCAGGAATACCGCACTATGCCTATAACTTTTTCACAGATCAATGCGGGAATTATTCGGGGGAAGGGGATTGCTATAACCGTGAGCACTCATTTCCTCGGAGTTGGTTTGGAGACCAAAGTCCAATGAATACCGACCTCTTTCACTTATACCCAACAGATGGCTATACCAATGGGCAAAGGGGGAATCTTGCTTATGGCGAAACCAATAATCCCAACTGGACCTCACAGAATGGAAGCAAAAGGGGTTCGTCCTCCGTCTCTGGCTACTCTGGGACCGTTTTTGAACCGATCGATGAGTACAAAGGTGATTTTGCCAGGACTTACTTCTATATGCTAACCCGGTATTATAGCCAGATCTCGAACTGGAACAGCGATATGCTAAGCGGAGATGACTTCACCAACTGGGCCGCTGATATGTTGATGGACTGGCATAGAGCTGATACGGTAAGCGTCAAAGAGAACGACCGAAACAATGAGGTCTATGGGATCCAGAACAACCGGAATCCATTTATCGACCACCCTGCCTATGCCGAGTTGATCTGGGGGGATAGTACTATACCTGGAGACACAAGTACGACCTTTTTGAATGAATTTGAAGAGAAGGAGGAGGCCCAGTTCACTTATCAAGATGGACAGTTCAGAGTTAAGGGTGCAGAATTACAAGTTGAATTTCTTGTCCAGATATTTGATAGGGTAGGAAGGAGGGTGGAGGAGTTTTTGATCAGTGAAGGAGAACAAAAATATCTTGCGTTAAAGGAGGGAATTTACTTTGTTCAGCTATTAGGTAAAGACCAAAAATATTCGGTTAAGTTAAGGGTAAATTAGAGACTATAATTTTTCATAGGGGTATTGAACACTTTATTCATTCTGAAGGCCTCTTCCCTTAATTCTATTGATAAGAATAATACTCAAAGTGCCGATTAATCCAATTAAAGTAATCCATTTTGGGAATGGAATATGAAGTATTCTTAGCGACATGCCTAATACTGTTACACTCAAAAGAAGACAGAAAGGAAAAAACACCGGCTTCTTCAAATGAATGTGGCCGAGATGGATAAATCCAATAAGTTGAATAATTCCTATTGAGCCAGTTATAAGAACAAGATGAATGCTCGACCCGTGCTGAAAAAAGGGGTTAAATAAAAAATAGATTGTTATCGGCAGGAGGGTTAGGAAAACCAAAACAACAAGCCAAGGCCTTTTTTTGGCTAAATAGGAGTATTGTTCAATTATTGGTTTGGAGGTTCTCAAGCTTATGGTTCTGCAACAACCGTAAATCCCTGTAGGAGATCCTTTTTTAAAGTTGGGATCGTGGTTGACCTGGCATCAGCAAGAAAATTAAGCTGTTGCATTCTTATGGCAAAGAATAATAGGATTACGAAAAAAGGGAAGATCCCTACTATCAAAAGACCTGAATAGAGCCAAATCCAAATTGTAAACAGAAACGTTCCAAAAAGAATCGAGAAATGGAAAAAGTGGAATGCCTTAAAGTAGCCCTTGGCTTCAAAAGCAATTCTTAACATTGAATTCTCTTGGTTATATAAAACTTTACAAATGAAAGGCTTCAAGGAAAGTCTCGTATTTGGGGTGAATTTGTAAACCCAATTGCCTTGAGTGATTTCTTGGATCTCACCACCAAACTTTTCTTGAAGGATTGCGACCCTTCTTTTTAGCTCATAAGGATTAAGTCCTTGACTACTTTGAAAGGAGTAGGAATAAAAGGGCGGTTGATGTATAAAATAGAGAGGTGGCTGATGCATAGTTGGGTAGATTCCACATTTTAAAGGCCTTGATTTTCTTTTCCCAGATCCTCCTCCCTCTTCTTTCTTTTCTCAATGAATTCATTGTACTTTTTTTCCTGCTCTGCCCCTCTCATGTATTGTCTGATCCCTACAACAATTGCTCCCAAACCAACAAAATATACTATTCCAGCAGCGGCTCCCAAAAATGACAGGAAAAGGGAGAAAAGCAACCCAAGGCCAAAGACGATATAACCTTGTTCCTTGTTTTTTTTGAAATCCATTGGGTCTCCGGCAAATCCATCTCCAGTTAATTTCATGTCTCTCCGAATGAGCTGTTCTTCTGCTTTAAGATCCGGTTCAAAATCAGGACAATTCTCTTCAAAGTCTGCGAATTCATTGGTAAGGGAACAAAGTAATCCCCTTTTCAGGTCCATTTTTCGCCTTACGCAAATGCTGCAAAATTCTAAACGCTCTTTTCTTGTCAAAGCCATAAGCTCAAGGAATTAAAACCTATATCTCAGCCCGATCGTCGGCCCTGCAAGACCATTATAGGGATAGTCTGAATTCTTTCCGTTGGTCACGTTCCATACGATTATATAGGGAACCAAAACTTCCAGATCGAATCTGGGAGAGAAGGAATAAAGCATACCGATGCCCGTAGAAAGAACCAGGCAACCAGCGTTTAGCTCACTCGGATCATAGACAGGATCGGATTCCTTTGCACAATAGGTGATCACCGCGGAACCGACTCCCAGCTCAGCAAAAAAGGCAGTCCGTTTTCCCGGGAAAACATGGTATCGGCCGCTCAGCAACAAGCCGAAACTTGTACTGGAGGATTTCTCTTCCTCTCCCGAGATCTGATCGGTATAGCTGAGGTTATCGGTATAATAGAAGAAAATACTGCTCTCAATTGAGAAATGCTTTGAAAGGAAAAACCCAATATTGGGACTTATACCAAATCCAAAAACCGATGAACCGGTACCATCCTCATAGTAGATCGGAACAGCTCTGAGACCTATAGACGTTTGCCTGAGACGATCTTGAGAAATTTCTGGTTTTACACCACCATCCTGGCCAAAAAGGCATCCAGGTAGGATAAAAAGGATTATGATTAATAGATATTTCACAATTTCTTTAAGGTTAATCCCTGGCTCAACATCATAAAGATACAAGAACCGCCGTATTTGATACTTTATGAAACTCTTTGCAAAAATCCTGATCACGGTCTTCATCTCACTAATGGCTTGTAGCCATGGTGAAGATGCAAAGCAGGGCCTGATGAAAGCCTATTTTGAGGCTTCCTTTTCCCAAGACTATAAGTCCCTTGAGAATTTGCTTCATCCTGACCTGCTATTCGTGGGACCTAAGATCAGCGACAGCCTGAATCGAGATGAATTGATCGACTCCTGGAGGAGCTTTCACAAAGCATTTGATCTGGCTCACCGAAACAATGAAGAATCATTTCAGGTGGGAGAAGAGGTCTTCTACTATTACGAAGCAGAATTCCACCATGGAGCTAAGGACCGCTGGCTGCGCTTCCCCCTACATGTCAGAGTTAGGTTCAGGGATGAGAAGATCTCGTTTATTCAGATCTATGTTAATCAGGCAGATATTCTGAAACAATTAAATGGAAATAGTTGAAAGTTGATAATTGACAGAATCTAGAACTATCCACTGTCAACTTTCAGCTACTCATTGTAGTACGCCCCAAAGATGATCATCATCTCATCGGTGCTGAGGAACCCGAAGCCTTTATCTTCTGATGTGTTGTTGTTGTAGGTGGCCTCAGCAACCAAACCTTCACCAAACTTCAGGCTTATGGGAGGATCATACTTCATCAATGGTGGATGTTCCCAATCGTCGGTATAGTAGACCAACTCACCATCTCTTGCCCCGCCACTGATGTAGATCTTGAAATCCAGCATTTGCTGATGAGCATGAGATGTCAACATGAAAACTTTTCGCTCATCAAAGAATTTAAACGTCTTACTTAACGTGGTGACCTGGTTGGCTGGAAGTGTGAAATCCGTGTTGTTCAAAAAGAGATTCTTGGCTGTATGCTGCACCTCGGATCTGGGTATGCTATGTAAATTCACATAGACCTCCCCGGGAATGGTATCGCTGGTATAGTTGGCGTAATGTGAATTGAGGTCAAGGGCCTTATTAGCATCAACCTTAAGCGCCACTCCTGATGGGAATCGATAGTCGGTGATCCTGAGCTGTGTGCCAAAGAAAAACACTTGGTTGATCATGGTCAGGAGCGTGTTAATGTTATTGGACCCATCCGGATTTCTAAGGTCTCTGATCACGCCTTTGGGCGGAAGAGCCGATCCAGGGGTAAAGTCATATAGAATAAAGTGATGGCTTCCCTGGCGCATAATGATCTCGATCCGGTTCACATAAAGGTCCTCCGGATTGTTAAGATCCTGGTATTTGAATAGCTCCCTTTCAAAATTTGGATTGACATCAAATTGATCAAGGTGGACCTGAACCCCTTGGGAAGGAGGGTTAGGGGCTGTAAATTCATCTCCGGGAAAAAGAAATCTTGTGCTGTCATTGAGGATATTCCTGCTTACCACATCACCCGTCTCAGGAGCCCCTTCAATGATCCACTGGCGGATATATTCGATCTCACCGTTGGTCAGGGGAGGAAGATTAAGCGGCATAAGCTCTCCATATTCCGGATGGTCAGAATAAAAATGCTCAAAGTTCGCGGCATTGATCTTTTCCCATAGATAGGAATTCACCAAGGAAGGAAGTCCGGTTGTGCCAACCCTTACCAATCCATCATTCTTTGCTGCCTGATTCTTTGGAGGAATATTTATCAGCTGGTTGTAAGCCTCGTCAGCTGTCAGGACAAGTCCGGATTGGGTTGCAAATGCATTCCCGGGCTGGTGGCAGGATACACAATTCTGTTTGAATATTGAGTTTTGGATGGTAGCCCATGTGCTCTCGTCAGTGGGTGGAGGGGGAGGATCGGTTGAACTGGGTTCGGGGTTGCAAGAGTAAAGCAGGAAAAGTCCAGAAATGAGGAAGTAAAGTCCTTTTTTCATACTTCAAAGAAACGAAGAATGGCTCGAAAAGATTAGCTTTAATTTTTACATTGGAAAGCAGATCAAATTTCTAAAAGCTCAGCTATGGCAGAAGTATCCAAGGATTTCCTAATCTTTTTGAAAGAACTCGCTAATAACAATAACCGGGAATGGTTTACTGAGAACAAAAAGCGTTACCAGGATTCTGTTCAAAATCCCTTTGAGGAACTGGTAAATCAGCTTAAGGAAGAACTAAAAGGTCTGATGCCTGGGATCAAGGATATGGGGCCCAAAGATTTCATTTTTAGGATACACAGGGATGTGCGCTTCTCCAAAGACAAATCGCCTTATAAGACCCATGTTTCCGCCCTGATCTCCGAAGGAGGAAAAAAGGACAAGATAAGACCGGGATTATACCTGCAGATTTCTGCAGAAGATGTCCGCTTGTATTCCGGTAGCCATATGCTTGAAAAGGATCAACTCAAATCGGTTCGGAATAAGATCGTTAAGGAAAGCGATCGGTTTAAGAAATTGATCTCGGATAAATCCTTCACCTCTGTTTTTGGTGAGATCCTTGGGGAAAAGAACAAAAGATTGGACCCTGTACATGCCGAGATTGAATCTGAAATCCCGTTGATCGCAAACAAGTCTTTTTATTATTTCCGCAAGCTTCCTCCTAAATCCATTCTGGATGCTTCCTTTCCCAAAGAGGTTCTGGAAACAATGAAAGCCGCCCAACCCTTGAATACATTCCTCTCAGAGGCCATAAAGTAGGATTTTGACCTAAATACCCCATCTGGGGGATTGCCCTAGAGCAGCTCTGCTCTCAGTTTTGGTTTGGAATTGAACTGAAATCTACCAAACCATGAACTTCTATCTATTCAGATCAATTACTTGTGTTCTACTGGTTTTAGTCCAGGCTGAGTCCTTCTCTCAAACACAGTCGATCAACATCAGGAAAGTCCCGATCCCGGGCAACAGGATGTGGGGGATCTCTGAAATGGTCATGGCCAGGGATAGCAATACCATGGCTATTGGAACGGGGCAGGGGCCCTTGTATTTATGGGATTGTGCCAAGGAAGAACTGATCAAGGAGATAAAGTTGCCTGGATATTATGCAGGCCCAACACTTGAATACAATCCCAAGGATGACCGCTTCATAAAACTTCAAAAACGACACTTCGCCGATTGGGCACCAAACAAGGATAGGCCGGTAAGAACGGAGGTCATCAATGTAGACGCTGAGCAGATCGTCTTCAGAAGCGAAAAAGTTCAGGATGCCTGCTGGACACCCGATGGCAAATATCTGGTGATCCTAAAATTTGATAAGGTATACTTCTTCGATATCCAAGGCGGACAGGGGCTGGGAGAGGAAGAAGAGGTGGATATAGATGCCATAAACAAAAGCATACAGCTTGATGTCGTGGGCTACTCTGTTGAAGTAGATCCCAGGAATAAACTAATAGCCGTCACCCATCAGCCTACCAAGGAGGATCTTGGGAAAATACCGCGGATCAGAAATGACAAAAAAGCCCAAAAAAACGCCCTCAAATACAATCATATGGTCTCATTTTACGATCTGGCCTCGGGCAAAAGGATTTACTCTGCTGATGACATCTTTGATATTATCTATCACCTGGAATACAGCAGGGATAAGAAATACCTGTATGTATACTCTCTTCCCCACACCAAAGTCCAAACCTCAGCAGCAGGAGCCGGAGCCACCAGGCAGGGGTATATCCAAAAGGTAATAGCGGAGACTGGAGAGGTAACCAGGACCATTTTTCCATCCCTGATGGAAAACCCCGATTTCAAAACCGATTACGGTAACAAGTACATGGGAGTGGTCACCATCAATACAGGAAAAGTACCTGCTCCAATGGTCATCAATGTTCATGATTATGAATCAGGCAGGAATCTCTATTCCTACAGTATGGATCTGAGGTTCGGTGAAGCCGCAACTCTTAACCGGTCTTCACTGGTGTTTTTGCCCGATGGGGAAACCCTGATCATGGCCTATGGAAATCAATTAGGATATTGGAATTTTAAATAATTGATAATGAGATATTTAGCATTATGTTTTTTGATTTTTACTACAACTCTAAGCTATGCTCAAAAGAAGCCACTCCTTACCACAAATGAGGAAATAATGACCGCTGTAACCAAGGAACTGGATCAAAGTTTTGTCGATGGAAAATTGGCCAAAACGGTAGAAAAATATGGGATCACAGGTGAGTACGAGTATGATATAACTGTGGGGGACAAGGGAGAGTTGCAGACCATTTTCACCATTCGTAAAGAAGGCTTGAATGTGGATTACAACCGCTATCTCCAATACGCTCTCAGGAATTTCAAATACAAAACCTTCAAGGTCCCCAAGTATAAATCAGAGAAGATCAGATACAAGATAAACATTGATTAAAACCAAAATGTAGAGTTATGAAAAAGTTGATTTACCTATTCGCAACAGTCCTTTTTCTGGCACATACCGCAATCGGCCAGGAGGATATGAAAACGGTCTGGACGGCCAAGCTCGACCATCAGAGTGATCTTTTCCGAGGTCTTGATGACTTCGGAGAGGAGTACTGTTTCGGAGCATCCGATAAGCAGATCACCGTTTTAAGCAATAAGGACGGTAAGGTCCTTTGGACAGCCAAGTACAAGGATATGGCCCCGAAACTTAGAAAAGTGGACGAACTTATTCCACTATGGAAGGCAAGGACCCTTTTTCTTTTTGACAGGAAGTTGGGTAAGGACCAGATAGCTTGCGTGGATGCCTTGTCAGGAGAACTCCTTTGGAACACCGATAAATACCAGGAAGTAGGAGAGGATAATATGATCTACATTCCGGAAATGCATGCCTTTGCGATCTCGCTCAAGGATCAATTCGTCATGGTCGAGGCCAGATCGGGAGAGGAGCTATGGGCGACTTCAAGATTCAAGGGCTCGGTGGGTGAGTATGTAGCCATGGATGATGGTTCGGTTGTTTTGGTGAATTACAAGCCGAAATTCCTATCGGCATTGTTTGCAGGATTCAAGAATCAGATCACCCGGATCGACATGAAGACAGGTGATATTCTATGGGAGAACTCGTACATGGGAGTCGCTGAGAAAAAGGTCTGGACCAAGGAATCTCTCATAGATATCGATGTCAGAGATGGTAAGGTCTATCTGTTCCTCAATGGCCTTCAGGTTTATGATTATGCCTCCGGAAGCAATCTGTGGTCCGCTGCTTATGACTATACAGTAAATGTGATCAAACCCCCACAAGGAGCGAAGAAATTTGGTGTCTATGGAGCAGTTTCCGGTCCGGTGATCGCAGGCAATGACCTTTACATAGTAAATTTTGAAAATGCCAAAAAGCAAAAGATCCAGAAGTATGATCTTAATTCAGGAAAGCTGCTTTGGACGAGCCCAGAAATAAAGGAAGCAAAGGCTATTCCCCATATGTATGTAGCCAATGGAAGGGTGGTGATCCAGCAAGGAGGAACTGTTGAAGCCCAGGCATATATTGAAAAAAAAGAAAGAAATACCGATGGGACCTACACTATTACAAGAGAATGGCGTCTATGGTATCCAAATGTGAAACCCTACGGTGTACAGGCCTTCGATACCAAAGATGGCAGTCTGGTCTACGATTCTGAAAAATTTAAGAAGGGTATAACCAATATCCTTGTGGAGGATAAAAACCTAATGGTTTGCAGCGGCAAGGCCCTTTATAATCTGGACCTTGTTTCTGGCAAGGATAATTACGAGATCCCTTTGAAAGATGATGGTATCGGTCTGGCAGCTGAGATCCTTGATTACAATGGGGACATCATAGTCGTTGGCGAGAAGGGTGTGGCAAAGCACAAGACGTCCGATGGTTCCCTTATGGCTTCCAGTAAGTTCAAGAAGGCCGAATACAAAGGACTTGTAGGAAGGACAATACTATTGCGTGCTGAAAATGCTGATGTGGCGGCATTTGATTTAGAGACCTGTAGTCACACTCGATACAATGCTAAAAAAGGCGCCAGTACCATGCTATCAAAGGATGGTGAACATGGATTTGTATACGAGAAAAAGACTATTTCCAAGCTGGCAACGCATTAACCGCTTTGGTAGATTGCCTTTTCATATAGCAATTAGTCGGAAAAAGGTCTTGCATTTTGCGGGGCCTTTTCTTTTATGAAAAAAAACTCCAAATTGATTCTAGATCTGAATGGGCTTCTACCGAGCTATAGCTACCCTCGCCCTGATCCTGGGTTCGGCCTTTGCCTATTGCATAGGGCAAGAAAAGACCGATCTGTTCTTTTTTGGCCTTCCTGAGATCCAGAATTATCATCCAAAAGACTATAAGGCTCATTCTCAGGTATGGGGAATAACCCAGGATCATGAAGGAAGAATGTACTTTGGGAATGGAAATGGACTCATCATCTATGATGGTACCACCTGGCTGACTATTCCGAATTCTACGAAGGGTATGATCCGCAGGGTGGGGATCTCTCAAAGTGGGAATATCTACAACTCGGGTGCAGGCGACCTGGGCTTGATCACCAGAGACTATAAGGAAAACTTTAAGTTCAACTCGCTGAAAGAATTCCTGCCAAAGGACCTCGGTATACTTCCATTTTTTCGAGGCCAAATAGCCCTTAAAAACAAGGTTTATTTCTTTTCAAACTCTTTGATCCTGATTTGGGATGAAAATTCCAAGGAGTTCAAATCCATAAGGTCGGAAGATAATTTCCTATCGATGTTCCTATGGCAGGACAGAGTGGTATGCTCCCTTAGGGATTCCAAAGATTTGCTAAACCTTGATGATGAAAACCAGATCGAACTGCCCAAAAGAATAGTCCTTTCTAAGGATGAGCGGTTGACCTCTTCAGAAAGGTCAGGGAATGATTTGATACTAATGACACAAATGAGTCTTTACCTTGATGACGGCGTTGAAACCACTCGGATAGACAAAGAGATTCAGGTGGTCTTTGAAAAGGATTATGTTAATACTATTTATCCCGTTTCAGACGGCAAGATCGTGGTGGGTACAGATATAGGGCTTTACATCATCGATAAAAACGGTCAACTACTGCAGACCATTGGGGAAGAGGAAGGCCTGGTAAGTAGAAGGGTTCACTTTTGTTTTGAAGACATGGAAGGAAATCTATGGGTCTCAACGGATAGAGGGATCTCCAAACTCAGATTCCAACAACCCTTTCGGTTTTTTGACGACAGAAAAGGATTACCTGGTATAGTCAATGATATCCTGATCAAGGATGATCATGTTTTCGTCAGTACCCATGAGGGTGTTTATTTCCATAATGGGGAAGAAAATTTCAAGCCACTTCTTGACCCCAACTTCGAAGCATTCAAACTTTTGGACCTTGGTGAAGATATGCTGATCGCCTCAACCAAAGGAATCTTCAGGTACTCCTTTCTGAAAAAAGACCTGGAAAAGCTCTTTCCAGATTATGCTTATAAGATCTTCAGGTCCAGAGTATTTGAAGGTAAGATCTATATATGCTCCACGAAAGGATTGAAGTCCTTCAGGTTTTCAGATGGTAAGGTTCATGATTTCCAAAACCACAACGATCTGGTAGGAGAATTTGTAAGATTCATCGAAGAAGAGGAGGATGGCACTCTGTGGTTGGGCTCGACTCAAAACCCACTTTATAGGATAAAATGGGGAAATAGGATCAGGTTGAATAAATACATGGAGGAGAATGGCCTTCCAACCAGCGAGATAAAGATCAATCGAACCAGAAATGGTCTTTTGTTTTCCAGTCTTGAGGGTGTATATCGATTCGATGGGAATCGCTTTCAAAGACATCCTGATTTTTTGTATGATACCTTGATGGTACCCTACATTTTTCAAAGTTACCTGGATCCGATAATCTATCTTTTTTATGGAAATACCCCCTTCATGAGCCTTAAAGCTTATCAATGGGATAAAGGGTATAAGTATCTTGATCTTCCTGAATTGAAAGGGTTCGTCTCAAGTGGAATTTGGATGGGCGTTGAAAATGAGTTTGGAAAAATCTTTCTAGGAACAACGGATGGCCTGATCGGTTATGACCCAAAAGCACCGACAGATCAAAACATGCCAGAAATGATCCTGCGATCATTGCAGATTCGTGACACGATCTTCGTAAAGAATTGGAGTCCTGTTTGGGGAAGCATATCCAAGAACCCTCCTGAGGTAAACTATCCAAAAAACAGCATCAAGGCTGAGTTTGCATGCCTCAGTTTTGAAAACGAGACCCAAAATCAATACAGATATAGACTAAAGGGATTTGACGAGGAGTGGTCGGAGTGGTCGTTCCAGTCCGCGATAACTTATCAGGGTCTTTTTGAAGGAAACTATGAATTGGAAGCCCAATCGAAGAACACACTAGGAATTGAATCCCGGATCGTCCAGATCCCTTTTGTGGTTCTTCCTCCCTGGTACCGTTCAACTTTGTTTTTGATCGCGGCTGGCTTTTGTTTATTGGTTTTCGTAACACTAATTGTGAGATATTTTTCAAGGATAAATCTTAAGCGAAAGCTGAGAGAACTGGAACTTAAGCAAAGGATCCAAGATGAGAGGGAAAGAATCTCCAGCAATCTTCATGACCATGTAGGAGCACAGCTTACCTCAATAATCTCAGGGATCAAGTTGACAGAAAGGATTGACTCTTTAAAAAAAGATGAAAAAGCCCTCCACTTGCTTGAATCTCTGAAGGGTGATGCGGAAGAGAGTATTTCCAATCTAAGGGATACCATTTGGACACTGAATAAGGGATCGGTAAGTCATGAGGAGTTTTTTGCCGAACTGAAACATGATATCCAAAAATTGACCCAGTACTCCAGGCTTAAACTGGAGTTTGAGGATGACATCAAGGGAAAGGGAAAGGTGGGACCCAATATTGCTTTCAACTTAAAGCAGATCATCAAGGAAATAACTCAAAACATATTGAAGCACTCAAAAGCTGATAATGCCTCTTTTAGGATCCATTCGCATGGGACAAATTCTCTTGAGATCCAGGTATGTGATGATGGAAAAGGCTTTGACCCAAAGAAAGAGGGGGCTAGCCCTCAGAAGTTTGGCCTGAAAAATATCCGTAATAGAATTGAAAAGTTGGGAGGGAAACTGAGAATTGAGAGCTCTCCTGATAATGGAACCAAGATCCTGATAAAAACTTAGTTTACCCCGTTTGGGGTATTGAATAGTGAAATGAGAATTGTCTTTTTGCTGCCCAGATCTAACAAATGGTGACCAAAATTGCATTGGTGGAGGACAATCCCTCGCTTCAGAGGAGGTTTTTACTAAATTTTAGCTTCTTCGAGGAGATAGAGGTTCTTTTCTGTTCCCCTTCCGGTGAGCAATTTCTTTCGGAAATTGAAGAAAGGAACGATAATGGCCATGACCTTCCTTCTGTAGTGCTGATGGATATAGAGCTACCAGGGATCACGGGTATTGATGCCACATTAGCCCTAAAAGAGAGTCATCCAGACATCGAGGTCATGATGATCACGGTTTTTGAGGATGAGGAAAGAATAATGGATTCCTTAAGGTCAGGAGCATCTGGCTATTTGCTAAAAGATGAACCTCCCGAGGTTATAGTCAGCAGCGTTGCGGAACTCATTGCCGGTGGAGCACCAATGACAGCCAAGATCGCGAGGAAGATCATTGCCGGAATCCAGAGTCCTGAAAAAAACCGGGACAAGCCTTCCTCAAAACCTGGATTTGACCTTTCGGAAAGGGAACTTGAGATCATTAAATTACTGGTGAATGGAAAATCCTACACTCAAACTGCTGAGATCTTGATCATAAGTCCCCATACAGTTAAAACCCATATCAAGAATGTGTACAAGAAAATGCATGTTCACAGCAAGGCATCCCTTGTCAAAATAGCTATTAAAAAGGGTATTATCTGATCATAAAGCCGGGCCCAATTGGATCGTTCGGGTCGACCGCAAATTCATGTGTTCCTGTATAATATGCCGTTCCCCAAACCTCGGGGATCACGGCTTTCTGGCCTTGGAATATCTCGGTTTCTACCACTCGGACCATGAAGCAGGTATCTATAATGCTGCAAACAACTATTTCATCTGATATGCCGATCTGCTTTCTTTCAAAATGTACCGCAGCTCTTGCCGAAACACCTGTCCCCGTTGGAGATCTGTCGATCTGACCATCTGCGAATACACAAACATTTTTTGACCGGGACACATCTGAACCGTATGAAACGAAAATGACACCATAGAGAAAAGATAGGTCCTTTTCCAGAGGATGATTGATCGGGAACTGCTCTTCTATTTCCCTTTTTATATCCATTCCAAGGGTCCGGATATTATGGGAATTTTCAGGCTTCAATGAAAGCTTAAGATCATCAGCATCTACAAGTGCATAGTAAGCCCCACCATAGGCCAGGTCAAAAGTGATCTGCCTGTCTTTTACCATGATGAGGTTGTCAAGACTTTCCACAAAGGATGGAACATTCCTGAAGCCGATCTCAATACTCGTATCACTCTTTTCCCTACCGAAGATCACCACCTGCCCGGCAGGGGTATCCGCTTTGATCCCCGTTTCTAATTCAGCGAGACCAATCTCCTTTTTGTCAAGGTAGTATTTGCCCATTGCTATCACCGCATGACCACACATGGTGCTGTAACCCTCATTATGGAGGAATACCATTCCAAACTTTGAGTCCGGACGTTCCGGAGGAGTAGGAAGACAGGCATACATATCATAATGGCCTCTTGGCTCATTGATGATCGTTTTTCGAAGGTGGTCATGATCTTTGGAAAGCAAACTCCTGATCTCCAGGATCTTCTTTCCTGAGATTTCGGGAAAGCCTGATTCGATGATTCGAAGAGGCTCTCCAGCGGTATGATAATCCCGGGTTTTGATCTTGATTTCCATTAATAGCTTTTTTCCGGTCTTAAACCTATCCAAGTTCAGCCATCTACATTATTTTAGGCAAAAAAAAGTTTATGAAATCCGCAATAACCCTTTTCCTGGCTTTAATGCTAATCACTGCCGGGTTTGTAAATGAAGTTCAGGCTCAAAAGCACGTTAAGAGAATTCTTAATGCAGGCAAACTAACTGTTGGAATGACAGGTACCCAACCTCCGTTCGCAGTGATGTCCAAATCCGATGAGTTGATAGGGTATGAGGTTGACCTTGCGAAGTACTTGGCTGAGGCTTTGGAGGTAGAACTGGAGATAAAGCAATTCTCATTCTCAGAGCTTTTGGGCGAGCTCGAAAAAGGGAACGTTGATATGGTAATGTCAGGAATGACGGTGACACCACTGCGGAATACAAAGGTTGCGTTTGTAGCACCTCATATGTTGACCGGGAAGTCCATCCTTACAAAGTCGGATATTTATTCAAAGACCAAGAACACGGAGGAGTTGAATACCAGCGGGATCAGGGTCGCTGCATTGGCCAGCTCAACCAGCGAAGATTTTGTTAATGGATACCTTCCTAATACGACCCTGACCAAGGTCGCCAATTATGATGAGGGGATCGATCTCGTTATTGATGGAAAGGTGGATGTCCTGGTTGCCGATTATTCCATTTGCGCTTACTCTGTACTGATGCATCAGGACAAAGGGCTTGTTACCCTTGAAAATCCACTTACAATTGAACCTCTGGGTGTTGCACTTCCCCCTGATGACCCACAATTGATCAACCTTGTTGAGAATTATTTAATGAACCTGGAACTTTCAGGTCTGCTACAAAGATTGGAAAGGAAGTGGTTTGAGGATGGAACATGGTTGCTTCAGGTTAAATAACCTGAACGGATTAAAACGAATAGATTTTTTCTTATAACGGCAGGCGTTCAATTTAGCAAGTTGTTCGAAGACAATACAAAAGATGGAGGAAGATGCTTCTTCCCGAACTGACCTATCTTTTTCTTATTAATTTTTGAGCATGTCTCAGCAAAACCCAGAGCAGAACCAACAGAACGGACATAAAATGATCTCGCTTCAGAACATCATCGAGATCGTAATAAAGGTTGGTCTGGTACTCTTATTGATCTTGCTCTGCTTCATGATCATTAAGCCATTTGTGCTGATCGTGGTTTGGGGGGTGATCATAGGGGTAATGATCCACCCGTTTTTCGTTTGGGTTTGCAATAGAATGGGTAACCGGGTCAAGCTTGCTGCTACGCTCACCACTTTTGGACTTATTCTGATCCTTGTTGTCCCTGGTGCCTTTTTAACAGATTCCCTGGTGGATGGTGTGCAGGCAGTAAGGCAGTATCTTACAAGCAATGAAACCTACATCCCGCCTCCATCTGAAGATGTTAAGGAATGGCCTGTTGTCGGAGATTATCTTTACGGATCCTGGTCACATGCCTCATCCAATCTTAGTGAGTTCCTGGATCAATACAGGCCTCAATTGAGATCTGCAGGTGAGTGGTTGATCTCCACCGCAGGCAAAGCCGGTGTAGGCATTCTGCAATTTGTTTTCTCCATCCTCATTTCCGGCTTTGTGCTGGCAAACTCAAGATCAGGGAGCATTTTCGCGAAAAGGCTTGGTAATAAGCTGGCTGGAGAACAGGGTTCAAAACTGATCCACGATGCAGAGACCACAATCAGAAGTGTGGGAAAGGGAATTATTGGAGTTTCATTGATCCAATCGGGCCTGTTGGCGGTTGGATTGTTTGTTGCTGGGATTCCCGGGGCAGCCTTATGGGCATTGATCGGTCTTTTTCTTGGCATCATTCAAATAGGCACCATCCCTGTGATCGTCCCTGTGGTTATTTATGGTTTTTATACCATGTCCACAACAGGCGCTGTCATACTAATGATATGGATGATACTTATTTCACCGCTAGACAACATATTAAAGCCCATTTTTCTTGGTAGGGGGGCACCGGTTCCTATGCTAGTGGTTTTTTTGGGAGCTATTGGAGGTTTCATTTCTTTCGGGATCATTGGCCTTTTCTTGGGGGCGGTGCTTCTTTCTCTGGGTTACCAACTTCTGATCATCTGGCTGAATAATGTTCAGTCAGAAGGCTCGGTTTAATCATTTCGTCCATTTACGTGCACGGTTTCAAATCATAAACCCGCCCAAACGACTCCTTTTCAAGATTTTATTAGTGGCATGACATTGGAGGAAGCAGGCCTATGGAAACGAAACTACTGCTCAGAAGAGCGTTGAATCAAAAGGGATTCACATTACTCAATCTGCTAGCCCTTACGCTGGGTATCGGCACCTCAATACTGATCTTCGCATTTGTATATTCGGAATTGACCCACGATCAATTCCATACGAACTCTGAAAGGATCTATAGGATCAATCAGACTTTCATTTGGGGGGATGATAACAAGAATCAGTTTTCCTCAACAGGGCCTGGGGTTGCCGTAGCTCTAAAGGAGGAAGTTCCTGAATTTGAAAAGATCACCAGGGTTCATACCCCTGGCCAATATCTGATCAGTAATCCTTCGGACCCCAGTTCGTTTCAATATGATAATGATGAGGTACTGGCAGTGGAGGAGAATTTTCTGGAGGTATTCAGTTTCCCTCTTCATAGAGGTGATCAAGGAACCTGCCTTGATGAACCTTTTAGTATAGTGCTGAGCCCGGCCTCGGCTAGTAAATACTTTGGAACCGAGGATCCGATTGGGAAGGCCCTGGTCTTTCAAAAAGATGGTGAAGAACAATCCATGGTGGTCACCGGGGTATTGGAATCCGTACCAGAAAATTCATACATCCAGTTTGATTTCATTACCACATTGACAAGTATACCAAGATTTAAAACCCATGAATGGAGTTGGATCTGGACCACTTATGAGACATTTGGTTTGTTAGCTCCGGGTGCTTCCATAGAAACAGTAAAGGAAAAACTATCTACCATCCCAGCGGTACATGCTGAGCCAACATTAAAGAGGATCATGGGCCTTACATTCAAGGAATATGAGGCTTCTGGAAAGGAATGGAAGTTATACGCACAGGCATTTTCAAACATACATTTAGGATCTGAAAATGTTTACAACCGGCTGAACTCCACAGGCAACAAGCAAGTAGTCACCACATTGATCGGTGCTGCGATCTTCGTCTTGCTATTGTCCTGTCTTAATTATGTCAACCTGAAAACTTCTCAGGTGAACAGCAGGGCAAAGACCAGTGGGCTTCTGAGATTACTTGGTGCTGCCAGATGGCGGATCGCATCTTCCTATCTGCTAGAATCGCTTGCATTCTGCCTACTGGCTGTATCACTTGGTGTGCTGTTGTTGCTGGAAGCATTGGGCCCTATTAACACTTTCTTTGGTGAGACGCTAAGCCTGGATTTTCTCGGGATCCCACAAAACCTCCTGATCGTCATTTCAGGGATAATCATCTTAACTCTGATCAGCGGGGTCTATCCCGCATTTGTTCTGAGTGCGTTTAAACCTATAGACGTTTTGAAAGGAACGCATATCAGTCCAAGAGGAAATCTTTGGGTGAGAAATGGCTTCATCATTTTTCAGTTCATGATCACCATGACCCTTATATCAACGACCATTCTGGTTTTCAAGCAACTCGACTATACCCTTGGAAAGGATCTGGGATTTAGCCGTGAAAACCTGATAAGCATTAACAAATTGGAATGGTCAAAAAGTCGCGAAGCCCTGCTTAATGATATCAAGAACAACCCCCAGGTCCAAAGTGCATCCCTTTGCTCTGGGGTTCCTCCGGAAGTAAGAGGGGGGGATCAGTTCATCAAAAAGGATGATCAAAGGCTTACGGTCCCTTTGAATTTCCTCAAGGTTGATGATATGTACCAAAAGACACTTGGATTGGAAATTATTCAGGGAAGGAATTTTTCAGGAAGGGGCCCGTCCGAGCTTGACAAGGTGGTGTTGAACGAGGCTGCGGTCAAGGCTCTGGAATGGGATAGTCCGCAGGAGGCAGTGGGCAAGAAACTGATCTATCCTGGTGAACAGGAATTTGAGATCGTTGGAGTTGTCAAGGATTTCAGCTTTTGGGGAGCGAATGCCCCGGTGGAGCCTATGGCAATGTTCCACATCGAATCAGGAATGTATGATGGTGATATCTATTTCATTGCTATAAAAACCAAAAAGATCGGAACCGATGAGGAACAGGATCTTTTGGCAAATCTGAAAATGACCTGGCAATCCCACTCACCAAGAATCCCATTTGATTACAGCGTTGTGGAGGAAAATATACGTGGATCCTTTCAAGAAGATGAGATGTTCGGAAAAGCACTCTATTTCTTTTCTTCATTGGCAATGTCCATCGCATCACTTGGATTGCTGGCCATACTGATCTTCTCTCTTGAGCAAAGGACCAAAGAGATCGCAATTCGAAAGATCATGGGGGGCTCACTTTCCAACATCAGCAAGTTGTTGTTCAAGGAATTTTTCTGGGTGGTAATACCCGCAATTCTACTTGGTGCCCCCATTAGTTATTGGATTATTCAACCATGGCTGATGGAATTTCAGGATCCTGTATTTATCAGCGTCATTGATTTCATGAAGGCCGGTGTGATCATCATTGCGATTTCAATACTTCTCAGCCTGGTTTATTTGCTAAGAGCCCAAAAAATAAGTCCCATAGTGCTTTTAAAAGAGGAATAGATCCCTTGCTAACCCGTCTTTGTTTGATTTGACGTAAGCTTGACTTTTTTTAAGACGATTAAAAGGTGACCTTTACACCGACCCATGGATATCCAAACCAAGATTGATTTAAGTCGATATAAAGCAATAAGGTCCAGAACCGAGGAGATTTGCAAACCGCTTAAAAGGGAGGATTATATACCACAGCCAGTTGTTTATATCAGTCCACCAAAATGGCATTTAGCTCATACAACCTGGTTTTTCGAGCAATTCATATTAAAACCGGGTCTGCGTGGGTATAAGGAGTTCGATCCGGACTTCGGGTTTCTTTTCAACAGCTATTACAATAATGTAGGCGAGAGGGTATTAAGAGCGGAACGGGGAAATCTGACTCGCCCTGAAATTGATGAGGTTTTGGCATATCGAGAGTACGTCGACCGTCACATTGGGGAGTTCTTCAGTAACCAGGAACCGGAAGAAAAATTCAATGACCTCCTTGAATTGGGCCTGAACCATGAACAGCAACATCAGGAACTATTAATAACAGACCTGAAATACATTTTAGGTCATAATCCTGTATTTCCTGTCTATCAGGAAGGAGGAGCTTTGTTGGAGAATGGTAGTAGCAAGGGATCCTGGATCAATTTTGAAGAGACGATTTTTGAGGTCGGTTTTGAGGGTAATGGTTTTTGTTTTGATAATGAATTGAGCAAACACCGGGCATTGGTCAATGCGTTTTCCATAAGAAACAGTCTTGTAAGCAATGGGGAATACATTGAATTCATTGAATCCGGAGGTTACAAGGATTTTAACCTTTGGTTGGATGAGGGCTGGGCATGGGTCAATGAGGAGGGTATAGGCTCCCCACTCTATTGGCATAAGATCGGTAGAAAATGGAATCAATTCACCTTGGGTGGACTCAGGGAGGTAAATCCAGATCATATTCTGGCCCATATCAGCTATTATGAAGCAAATGCCTTTGCTTCCTGGAAAGGATTAAGGCTCCCTACAGAATATGAATGGGAATTGGCTTCTGATCAAATGAAATGGGGAGAAAGGTGGGAGTGGACCCAAAGTGCATATTTACCCTATCCAGGCTTCAAGAAAGCAAAGGGAGCAGTGGGGGAATACAATGGAAAGTTTATGGTCAATCAGATGGTGTTGCGGGGAGCTTCTGTTGCTACTTCCAAAGATCACTCCAGGAAAACATATAGAAATTTTTTTCATCCCCATCTACAATGGCAGTACGCGGGGATCAGACTAGTAAAATGAGTCACATAGAATCTTTTAAGAGGGACGTGGACGAAGGACTTGGGGCGAAGAACAAACATCTCCCGAGCAGATATTTCTACGATAAAAGAGGTGATGCCCTCTTCGTGGAGATCATGAACACTCCGGAGTATTACCTTTCAAGGGCTGAACTTGAGATCTGGACTGATCAAAGCAACCGTATTCTTGAAAACCTTCAGGTCAATTCCCATGGGGTTGATGTGTTTGAATTGGGGGCAGGTGATGGCACGAAGACCATTGAGCTGCTCAAGGTATTGAATGGTCATAGTTATGATTTTAAACCCATAGATATTTCCCAAAATGCCCTGGACAAACTTGAGGATAAAATAAAGGCTACCATGCCTCAGGTCAGGGTAAATGGGATCAGGGGCGAATATTTCCAGGCTCTTAAGGAAATCCAATCTGACCGTAAGAAGATCATCCTTTTCCTGGGATCAAACATAGGAAACCTTGACCCGGCTCAAAGCGAGGATTTCATTGGGAAGCTTAGAAGCTTGTTGCGGACAGGCGATAAACTGGTAATCGGCTTTGATCTAAAAAAGCCAAAATCTGTTGTGCTTCCTGCCTATGATGATTCCAAAGGGTTTACAAGGGATTTCAATCTGAACCTGCTTGAAAGGATCAATAATGAGCTTGGGGGAAATTTCAATCTCGCCCTTTTTGATCATTCTCCTGAATACGATGAAGATACAGGAGTAGCTAGAAGTTATTTGGAAAGCAAGGTTGATCAGAAAGTTTATATCAAAGCCATTGGTAAAGAGTATTCATTTCAAAAGGGTGAAAAGATCCACACCGAGATTTCCAGAAAGTTTACACTTGAAGAGATCAAAAGGGTCGCCAGCCGACAAAACCTGAGGATAGTTGAAACGTTTTTTGATTCAAATAGATTTTTTACTGACATCATATTTGAAAAAGAAGAACAATGAAAGCGATCTGGAAAGGAAAGGTATTAGCTGAAAGCGATGACACGATTATCATAGAGGGAAACCATTACTTCCCGGCTGATTCACTCAATAGGGATTATTTTGAAGATTCAAATACCCATAGCAGCTGCCATTGGAAAGGTACTGCTTCATATTATAATGTGAATGTGGAGGGAGATGTGAATAGTGACGCAGCATGGTATTACCCCAAGGCATCCGAACTTGCCAAGAGCATTGAAGGACGTGTTGCCTTTTGGAAAGGGGTGGAAGTAGTTTAAATTAGGGTCTATGATTGAAACTCTTCACCGAGCCGCCCAGTATTTAGCGGCTGCAGGAAATTCCTTCCTTGAAAATCTACCTGATGACAGCCAGGCAAACCTAATCTGGGATCATGAATTCCTGGCTTTGACAACCCGAACCTTGAACCCTGCGGGAAACATTGCACTTTCATTGAACTATCCGGATTTTAAGCTCGAATGGGTGGAGCCTGGAGAGCGCATCATTTCTGACCTTGAGTTAAACGGAAAGAGCCATGGCGAGGTCCTGAAATGGCTGGAAAGCTCTTCGGAAAAAGTAGGATTTACCAAAAAGTACAGCTTTAAGTTCAATTATGAACTTCCTTTCTCTTTTGATGATAGCTATACATACAACCAGCCGCACCCAGAGGAGTTTGTGGTCTTTGGCAATAATCGAAGCAACGCTCAAAAGGCACTTGAAGAGCTATTCGAGGACTTGGATGATGTATCTGAGATACGTGTCTGGCCACACCATTTTGATACCGGAGGATTGATCACCCTTGAAAGTAGTGGGGTGGAGGCAGTTAAAAGTATTGGCGTAGGGCTGGCCATTCCG
>JANQSY010000112.1 GCA_028279065.1 Cytophagales bacterium | reverse complement strand
GTTGCTGCGACAAAAGAAAACCAGCGATTGAATCTTGGACCGGAATTGTTCCAGCATGAACCAGGGTTGCGGTCTGATGTCCCTCCTATAGTCGTGTATTCTGCATCCGGAGAACACCATTGGCCTGAATTGTTGAGAAGGCTGTCTGTGAGATCCACTGCCCCTTCCAAAAAGTCATAATCCAACACATCATTAACACAGAGAGAAAAAGTCCCGTCATATGAGGTGCTAAACGCATCAACAGAAATATAATAGGTCTGCCCTACGGTCAGTGTATCAGATACCACCCCTACATCATCCGCATTACCAGAATAGCGGTTACATGCCACCTCAGTGCTTCCATCCGCCCTCCAGATGGCGACCTGGGTCCTTTGTTGGTTTCCTTTTACCCCTCCGATATCCACGACTGCCGTGATCCGGGGAGTTGCGGCGACAAAAGAAAACCAGCGATTGAATCTAGGGCCAGTATTATTCCAGCATGAACCAGGGTTGCGGTCTGCCGTGCCTCCTATAGTCGTGTATTCTGCATCCGGAGAACACCATTGTCCTGCATTGTTGAGTAGACTATCAGTAAGATTAACCGCTCCCTCCAAAAAATCATACCCGATATCATCATATATGCACAGGGTAAACGTGCCATCATAGGATGAACTGAAGGCATCCACTGAAATGTAGTAGGTCTGTCCAATGGTTAAGGTGTCCGATATTGCTGCAACATCATCAGAGTTACCTATATATCTGTTGCAAGCAACCTCAGTGGTTCCATCCGATCTCCAGATGGCAAGCTGAGTTCTTTGTTGATTCCCCTTGACCCCGGCTATATCAATAGTGACCTCGATTTCATTTGTTGCAGCTACGAAACTGAACCAAACATTATGCTGGGGACCTGAATTGTTCCAACAGGAACCCGCATTCAAATCTCCCGTCCCATTCAATGTGGTGTATGCTGCGTTTCCTGAACAGCTGTTCATCGACGAAGTGAGATCAATGGCAGAAGCAAAATTATCGTTAGCAGGCTGGGCCTTTGCGGTGAATACCGAGATCAGGCAAAGGATTAAACTGAACTTAAAAAAGGTCTGGTATCTCATTGAGCAGCTATATAAGACAGGGGGTCTATCTCCTATTTAATTCAGTCTCAAGCCTATTTGAAACCGCATCTACAAAATTTGAATTATAATGCCGATTCGACAAGTAATTGGACGATTAATTGATTTCCTGCCACCATTTCTTTGTGGGCTGGTCCTTTTTCATATCAATTCTCCTACCGACCACTGGCCAAATGAGGTTCACTCCAGATTGTTCTGCATACTTGCTGGCAAGTTGTGGGGATTCATCCCAATCGTGTGGGGCTAGGTTAAAGGCTCCCCAATGTATTGGAAGTATCTTTTTTGCCTGGAGATCAGCAGAACCCATGACGGTTTCTTTGGGTAGCATGTGGATATCATGCCACAATAAATTGTATTGTCCGCACTCCATCATCGCGAGATCAATAGGACCATATTTTTTGCCTATCTCTTTGAAATGAGGCCCATATCCGCTATATCCACTGAAATAAACGGTGTGGTTTGTTCCTTTCATTACCCATGAAGCCCATAGGGTTGTACTTCTATCAGTGAGTCCCCTGCCTGAAAAATGCCTGGCTGTCTCACAATAGAATGAAAGACTTCCGATGTTCATGGATTCCCCCCAATCAAACTCCTTTATCTTTTCTTCCGGCACCCCCCATCTTCTTAAATGAGCCCGAACTCCAAGAGGAACGAGGAAAACCTTCGTTCGTTCATGAAGCCTTTTTATGGAAGAAAGATCCAGATGATCATAATGATCATGGGAGATAACCACAACATCCAGATCCGGGATCAATGAGAGATCAATCGGTTGTTGGTAATTGTATCGCTTTGTTGCATAGGGTATCGGGGATGAGTATTCACCGAGCATGGGGTCGAAAAAAACCCGCTTTCCGTCCATTTCTATCATCACTGCCGAATGCCCATACCAGGTCATAAAAAAGCCGGAATCCTCTATTTCAGGAAATGGGGAGAACTCAGTAGGAATGGGGTCTGTTGGATCGTTTACGTCGGAAAACCAGATCTCCTGGACGGCTTCCATCATTTTCCCCGGAGGCATATCCAGGGATGTTTTAATCTGGTTGATAAAAATGCCATCCTTAAAATTTTCTGAAGCTTTGATCCGCTCCAACTCTGTTTGGTTCGGGCTATCTCCGAACTGAGGGGATGTATTGATAAAGACAACAGCAATGAGAACAAATATTGCGGTCAATCCAAGGATTGAGTGGACGAGGTATATCAGTAGACTCATTTAATTCTTTTCAGCTAATAGATTTATATCCTTCGGGTTTATGATCTTCTCTTGATAGGGATAAAAAAGAAGATTGATCATAGCCCTCCCGATCTTGCCGGTTGAGGTCACGGAATATTTTGCCACCCTCTTAATTATGGGATAGAAGACCCCGAATACGTCATAGATCGCCTGATACCACCAAACTTTGCTCCTCACCCCTTTCATTGGTTGGATGTAACCCGGACGGAACATATATGCATCGCGGAATCCCATATCCAGGAGGGCATTCTCGGTTTTTCCCTTTACTCTTGCCCACATTGAACCTCCGCTCTCGGAAGAATCCGTACCCTGACCTGTCACATAGATAAAAATGGAATTCGGATTAGCTTCTTTCATGGTCTTTGCTGCCTCAATAGTGAAGTCATAGGTGATCCTGGTGTATTGTTGTTCGTTCAACCCTATAACGCTGACCCCAAGCGTAAAAAAGCAGGCTTCAAAACCTTCAAATTCTCTGTGTATCGAAGAAAGATCTGAGAAATCCTTGTGAAGGATCTCTTTCAACTTGGGGTTCGTAATTCCACATGGGTTTCTTCCAACCACCATTACTTTTTTGATCCTGTTGGATTCAAGGCATTCCAAAAGCACGCCTTTCCCCACCATTCCCGAGGCACCAAAGATGATCACCGATCTTTTTTCCTCCATTTTCTATTGCATTAACAAGCAATCTACGCCGATTGATTTAAATTCCTGATTTAATTTACGATCCATGGCAGGGATACTTCATAAAGAAAGAACTATTGCAGGACCGGGTTTCAGCCGTTGGTGGGTTCCGGTCTCAGCCTTATCGATACACTTATGTATAGGTCAGATCTATGCATATAGCGTGTTCAACGAACCCATGACAAGGATCCTGGGTATTG
>JANQSY010000100.1 GCA_028279065.1 Cytophagales bacterium | reverse complement strand
GACTTAGTTAATGGTCAGCAGCTCAATACCCTGGTATACCACCGGGTTGCCGAAGGTGTAACGGAACTTTTTGAACTTGGTGGTGTCCAAGGCATCATCGGTTTGCCTTGTAATGTCCATATCAAGGATCTGTTCCGGGCCACCGAATCCCTCCCTGATTTCCTCGGTCAAATCAAAATCCCATTCTTCAAGATCTGAGAGGTCGAGGGTATCTGTGAATTCCTTTCCGTTTCTTTCATACTTTTTTTTCTTCTTTTCATATTTCGCCTCCTTTTTTTCGGCCTTTTCAATTGCATTCTCCTTCCTTTTTGTTATCCACCTATCCATGAATTGAAAGTCCTCAAGCTCGTCAGCAGTTCTGTAGAGCATCAACTGATGTTCATTTTCATTGGTGTCACCCTGGGGAGTGAAATAGGATCTAAAAACACCTTCATTCAGAGAAACGAAATCACCATTCTCGGTAAATTTTTCACGGTAGTAGGCCTTGGTCTCAAACGGGATGGTGGAGTAGTTTCCGGGGATCTTTCGGATAGCAAGGCGCAAGTATTGTTCCGGGGAAAGCGGTTTGATCTGGACTTCTTCCAGAGTGATGATCCTTTTGGAAAGTCTGACCTCCAAATATCCCTCAATTGAACCCGCTACATATTCTCTGCTCTCATAACCCATGAAAGACACTACAAGGGTGCTTTCCCTCAGCCAATCCGGAAGTTGTAATTGAAACTCACCCTCCGAATTCGATACAGTTCCATAGGGATACCCTTTGTATGCTACTGTGGCATAAGGAAGTGGATCACCGGACTCCGAGTCCAATACGGATCCGTTTATGATCTGCTGACATAGCGCCATGCTAGGCAACAGAACAAAAGCAAGCAGTATCTTTTTCAACCTGGATTAAAGAAATTTCCGCGGCAAAATTATCCATTAGACGCAATTGGATGGTAAAAGGTTGCAGGAGGAAAAAAGAGAATGATAAGGGGTGGTGTGAGAGGAAAGATATTAAGCTTTCCTTCCCGCAGTTCCCGGAATACCGGAACAAGCCGGGCACAGGCAGGTCCGGGAAAACCATTTCCTACCCAACAATCAATCCCCAATCAAGATCTTCTGACTTTCTATGTTTCGCCCGGCCTTTAATCTGATTAAGTACAGTCCAGACGGAAGTTCCGAGGTGGAAAGATCCAAGACATGCCTCCCAGCGCTATAATTGCCCTTTATGATTAAATATGATCTTCCTTTCAGATCCATGGCTGTGACCTCAATATCCGAAGCCATATCAATATCAAACTCAATTGTCTTATTAACCGAGGGTTGGGTCGGATATACCATCATATTAAGGTCCCCCTCCAGATCTGTGGAAAGTGAGGAGATCACCGCTGACCGTCTTAGGATCCCGTTTGGATCTGAGAGCCCATTCCCAGCAGCGAAGATCGACAGATAAGTTCCCACGCTATCCACGTGGTGTACCACGTCAGAGGCCCAATCGGGCATCAAAATGCTCCGATCATCAAAAACCGCAAACCCTTCGCTTTGACCCACACCGGAAGTGAAAACATTTATGAAGTTTCCAGCGCTATCGAATCTTTTGACATTGGAGGCTGACCAATCCTGGACCAAAAGGTCACCGTTGCTGTCAAACCAGATCTCAGTTGGACCCTGCAATTGGGTCGTGGGGATAAAGTCCCCCAAATCGTTCCCGAAAGGATCAAACTTCCTGACCACTCCATCCCCCGTATTTCCGAAAATCGCAACATACAGGTTCCCGTCCTTATCCCATTCCTGCCCCAGGGCCCTGGTCGGCCCTCCGCTGGTCCATTTGCTATGGAAACTACCATCCAGATTTAGTCTCACCACTTCATTCTGAGAAGAATTCCATTGGGTAACATAGATCAGGCTATCTGGTCCAAGGGTAAGCTTTGTTGGTCCCTGGATCGATACACCCGATGAAAAGTCTCCCAAATAGGCTCCAGTGGTCCCGTTATAACTTTTGACCGTGGTATTGTTTATCCCTGTCACCAGGAGTCGACCATCAGGATGCATCAGCATATCCTGAGTGCCACTGAGCCCGCCTGAATTTGACGCCACGAAATTCCCTAGGTAGGTCCCATCGGAAGCATATCGCTTTACAGAATTGGTATTGGTATTGCTGACAAGGAACTCAAAAGGAGCTTGAGCCCAGAGGCAGGTAGAAAAAAGAATAAAATGAAAGGTCGAAACAAAAAATACATTTTTCATCTCGAATAGGTTGAAAACGGTGATGTTAAGATACTGAGCCCCCAGACAGCAATTGTCGGTTCATATTAAAATTGAAAAAATCACCCAGTTTGAGGGAGGAGAATGGAGTTGTGAGTATGAGCGCAGAGTTTAGAGTTGAAAAAGAGGCTCTGAAAGCTTAACCTGGTTTTTATCGATAGTGGATGAAAATATTTCTTGAATCAAGGAGGCTATCTCCAAAGTATGTATTTGCCTTTTCAGGAAGGGTGCCATAGCACTCGGTATTAACCCAGGTCACATCAATCGAATAGGAATATTTATGATCCCTATCGATATACAGGGTCATATTGTTTCTCACGGTATTGGAAAGGTAAATCGAATCCATGGGGCTAGGAAAAAAATCCCCACTGTGAATGATCTTGTTACCATCCTTGTCAAGCGAATACAGGTGGATCGAATCTTTAAGGTAGTGCAGAGTAGAATCCCTGAAAAGATTAAGATCATTGCTGTCAACAATATGGAAATAATAAAGCCCCTGTTTTGCAGGGGTAGGGGCTGAGGAATCTTCTTCATTGCAAGGGTCACAACTCATAAGTAATGATGCGAATAGGAAAATGATGAGGAAAGATCGCATAACCAGTGTTCAAGGTTTATTAAAGGTACGAAAACGAAGCCGTCGAAGTTGGGAGAGTAATACTGAAAACCGGGACCTTGTGATTAGCGACTCTCATTGATTGGTTTCTTGTTGATCAAGAAATCCCTGATTTGAATCCCACCGGCCAGGCGATTCAATCTAGCTCATCTCCTTGATTCCTTTAGAAAGAAAAAAGCAATAATGGTTCCGCTCATTGCCATAACTGAGGCGATTATTGCTGAGCGGTTGAAAGAATGAATGAAAGCCCATTTGATCGCTGATATGATCCCATCTCGCTCTTCCGGATTACAGAATTCCGGCGGCCTGGCTTCCGCAAGCTTGGGTATTTCTGCAATAGTAGCTTCGTAAACTTCCGGTCTGAGATCTAGGGTATCAAGGTATTCCCTGATCTCGGAATCGAACGAAAACAAAACCATTGCACCCATGATGGCTACTGCAAGAACCCCAGCGGTTCTTGAGATACTGTTGTTGACCCCGGAGGCTGTTCCGGTCTTTTCCGGAGGAACAGAGTTCATTACGGCAGTGGTGAGGGGAGCTACCGTCAATCCCATTCCGGTTCCAGCAACGATAATGGCAGGTAAAAAAGTTGTCCAGTAATCTCTGGGCCCATCGGTCAGATCGGGAATGGAAAAAAGAAAGAATCCTATGGCCACCAGAAAAGTCCCGAGCATCAGCGGGGTCCTTGGACCCACCTTATCTGACCAATTGCCAGAGATCCTAGCGAGAAAGGCCAGTAGTAAACCGAAGGGAAGCATGGTGAAGCCGGCGATCTCTGGGGGATAGCCCTGAACCTGGATCAGATTCAATGGGAAGAAGAACAGGAAACCGCCCAAAGCTCCATAAACCAATAGTGTCAGAAAGTTAGCCCCACTGAATATCCTTGAATTGAACAGGGAAAGAGGCATCATTGCGTTTTTGGACTGCTTTTCCACCCATAAAAAGCCAATCAGACTGAGGAACCCAAATACCAATGTGAAAATGATCAATGGATCGGTAAACCCCCTTTCCGGAGCTTCAATGAAACCAAACGTGAGCCCTGCCAGGGCCAATGTGATCAATAGGGCTCCCGGGAAATCCAGCTTGGCCTGCCCTTCCTGTTTTGATTCGGGAACGTATCGCAGCAGAAGTGTGAGAGAAATCAAGGCGAGGGGAATATTTATGAAGAAGATCAGTCTCCATAATCCCATCCCGGCAAACCATCCTCCCAGAGCTGGACCAAATATGGTGGTCATGGCTGAAAACATTGACCAGGTACCTATGGCCTTTCCTCTTGATTCTTTGGGGAATGATGCCGATATGATGGAAAGACTTCCCGGCACCATCATCGCTCCCCCGATACCCTGAAAGCATCTGCTGACAATAAGCATTAGAGGGCCATTTGAAAGACCACATGCTATGGATGAGAGGGTAAACATCACAATACCCAGCATGAAGATCTTTTTTCTCCCCAGGGCATCGCCCATGGCACCGCCAACCAGTAAAAGGGCGGAAAGGAACAAGGAGTAACCATTGGCTATCCAAAGCAAATCAGCGCCGCCCAGATCCAGATCCTTCTGAAGAGCCGGAAAAGCAACATTCAAGGCTGTAAAATCGATAAAGGCCATGGAAGAGGCCAGTATCGTTGAAATCAGTATCGCCCTTTCCTGAGGTTTGGAAAGGTTCACTTTATCTCGGAAAGTTTATCGAAGATGTAGGGCCCGTTTTCAGCACCCCAGACCTGGTTCCCATCCGAATCAAATCCCCGATCCCAACTTTCGACCCCGGCTTCTGTAACGGTAACTTCGGATGTGGCATAGCTCGCCCCCCTCAAGGTGCTGACGCATGCCTGGTCCTTTGTAGAACCGGTAAAGGAGTCGCCTTCTCTTTTCATAAAGACCGCACAACCTTCCCTTTCCTTTAAAATGTTCTCATCAAATCGATCAAAGAACTCAGGCTCTGACCATTTTCCAATGAATAGAGAATCATAAGCAATAGAGAACACAGTGCTTTTGAAGATACCATCCTCCTGTTCTTCAACCAGGTATATCCTTTGCCGATATGGCTTGTCCTGCATTGAATTCAAGGCCTGCTCAACGTAAAGCCAACTCTTTCCAGTTTCTTGCCAAATGGGGTACATATGTAGTGAAATGTTGAAATAGTTGGTGTCACTGATCGATTGCTTCTCGGAATTATAGGAACCGATCATCATTGTGAACAAGTCAGGACTTTGTTCTGCTTGCTCAGATTCTCGGCAGGATATAAACGCAAAAACAGAAAGAAAGAGGATTGTTAATACTTTTAGCATGAGTTTGAAGTTTTGCCCTTTGATCTGGTGAAATACGGGCAAATTTCCCGAACAACTACAAAACGTATGAACAGAATAAAATCCTTCCTCAAAAAGCTCGGCTTATTTGCCTTGATCCTCGGAATTGCGGCTTTCTGCTTCTTATATTTCGCCAACTATTCTACGGGTTTCAGAGCTGGGGTCCCAACCAAATTCAGCAAGAAGGGGGTGATATTTAAGACCTATGAGGGATCGCTCAATGTTGGGGGGTTGACCAACTCTCCTGAGGGGGCTATCCCCACGACCTGGGAGTTCTCTGTCAAGGGAAAAGACAAGGACGTATTGAATGGGTTAGAGGAGGCTCTTCAGACCGGAAGCAGGGTTAAACTTTATTATACCGAAAGATACTTTCGATTTTTCTGGGAGGGTGATACCAAGTACTTCGTCAACAAGGTCGAGATCATCAATGGCAGCTGAACAAGGGCTTATTCATTTCCTGAATTTTCTTTTTTGAAGATCCTGTGAAACAGCCTGAATCGAAAAAGATATTGGGTTGTCTCCAAACCTTCATCGGAGTATTCCTTGGATGATTGAGCTACAAGGTTGATCTCATACCTCCATTCAGGGGAGAGCCGATGGGCGAACACCAGGGTAGGTCTTGCCTGATTAATAAAAACCTCTGAGGCACTCGGCCCCGAAAGATTGCGGAAGCTTTCCCAGAAGAACTGGAAGTAGAATGGCCGTCTTCCTTTTCCCAGATGGATGTCGGGAGATTCAATCCCGATAAGTCCCCTGATCCGGACCTCCTGATCCGAAGGACTGTTTTCATAGTTGAAAAACCTTTCCTCCAGACGTATCCGATAAAAGAGAGTGAAGAATTCTGTCTCAGGAAATCGCGCAAAGATCTCCTGGTGAAAGCGCACCTCATTGCTGTTTGTAGTATCCCGGTTTACCGTTCCAAAAAATGCGGCAGCCCCTGAGAATGAAAGGACCCTTCTTAGGCGGTAGGTGAATGTGGGGCGGATATAGAACTGGTTCCATTCCTGGTTTGAAATGAAACCACGGATACCGGCGTCTCCGCCCAAGGAGTGGACTTTGGACTTGTTTCTTTCCCGAAGGTCAACCCTAAGGTCATAGTCCAGCCATAGTTGACGGTCTATCTCCTCCTGTGCCGAAGCCCTGTGGTCCGTGAAGGTCAGTAGGAGAACCATTAAAAAAAAGAATCTTGGCATTCGCCTTTGAGGTCAATTCGCAGTAACATCAAAGATAGGGAACAAAAAACCCGGGCGGATCAATCGATCTACCCGGGCTCCTGGATTAGAATCCAGTCCTCTTCTAGTTTACTGCGTTCCCTTTTTCGGTTTTTTCCGTTTTCACCACATACATTTCGATCACTTCCCTGATCTTCTTCGAGAACTCTCCTTTTCGTTTTGGATCGTATTGGTATTGCAGATCCATCAGCTTTTCAAAATGCTTTTCATCGTCCACCTTGTCTCTGAGTATGACCTCCGATTTGCCGGCCAATACCTCGGACCAACCGGCTTTTACCAGGGCCCAATATTCTTCATTCTCTTTCCACCATTTTTTGGCCGATTTACACTCGGAATCAGCGATCCTGGTATAGGTGTTGTAGCCCTTTTCCATGACCAGGACCTGATCGTTTTCATTCTTCCTGATGATCTTGGTATTGTCCTGTTCATGAAGCCAGCCATAGTCGGTGATCTCCTGGCGGTTTCTTCTGTGCATGACATTGTAGTCGCTCCTCTTGGTGTTCTCTCTCCTTGGTAGCGGAGCATCGACCTCGCTTGTCCAATAAGATCCTTCCTCTTCATGGATCCATGGCGCTGAAGCCTCGTACCTGATGCAGTTGTCCACCTGGTAGACCTTTTGGGTCCATTTTCCTTTTTCATCATCTATATTGGACTGCCTCCTGGTCCAATGGAAATCGCCATTGTAATCATAGAAATCCCGATTTTCAAAGATCCAGTCCTGACTCCAGTGCTTTATCACATTCTGAGGGCCGATGATCAACAGGTGCTGCAATGAGATCTTGTTCTCATTTTCTTCTGCCACGAAAACCCACTCTGCATTGGCTACCGCATGGTAGGGGTCTTTGATTTTGTAGCTGGTGTCCGGAGCAAAGGTTTCAGCGAAATTAAACTCCACCTTATAACAGCCACACATGGCCTTGATGGCCTCCTTGTCCTTTTGCAGGTTAGGGTTTCCGGCTTGAGCTCCAAAAAATGCGAAGAGAAGAATTGTAAGTATAATGTGCTTCATTTGATATCAGTTATTTAGATTAATTCTAAATAAGCTGCTAAATAAAGCAATTCAGTTTACCCGCAATGGGTTTATGTATAAAAGAATTGTGAACTCAGTATGAATTTTTTGTGGCTGCCATTTTTCACTTCTTCACAAGATCAATATCGGTGTCATCCACATTGATCTGCACATTGGCAGAACCACCGCTCACCTTCAATCGGACATAGTTATCATCCTTCTCAAGCTCTTGGAATCCGGAAGTGCTCCTTACCCTTCCATCGTCATATCTGATATCCAGCATGCCTCCTCCACCCGTGAATATCAAGGTCAGGTCACTGTCCCCACCGGAGATCTTATAGTTGCCCTTGTCGATTAGGGCCGTTTCGATCTTCAACTCGCTATCGTCGAAGTTGGTGAACATCCTTGAAAATTTAGCATTGAAAATCTTCAATTCAGAATCGTCCAGGCCTAAAAGGAGCTCTCCAGAGCCTCCATCCATTTCAAGGCTGCTATCATCCATTCCAAAATCAAATTCTGTTCCCTTGCACTCTTTGATTTCTGCCTTGCTGTCGTCCAGGTTCAGCTTTACGAATCCATGAATATTACTTATGTAGAATTCTCCATCGTCCCCGTTTATCCGGATGCTTCCGGATGCGGGAAGCTCTATAACGATCTTGTAATCCTCTGTCCTTGAACCCATAACGTACCTGACATTTCGTTGCATTTCCCGAATATTCAGGTTTCCGTCTTTTTCCCTCACATCGATCTCAAATTCCTCCTCCGAGCTGCCCACTCCTTTGACCTCAACAAAACGATCCACCTTGACCCGGGCATTGGTCCTGGAAGTTCCGGTTATGGTCACTTCAGCATCATCACAATCCAGGTTTATGGTTCCGTTTGGGTCCATTTTGTACTCTTCATCCATATGGTATTCGAATTTCTGAGCGACGGCCTGAAAGCCTGAGAGAAGCACGAGAGTTAGAGCAAGCGTTTTCATTGTAGTCCGATTGGTTGAGAATTTAATTTCTAAAATCCTGATCTAAGGAGGTAGGAGAATTATTTAGACGGCAAAAGAATCAATTATGAATTGGCTACTCGTCTACTTCAAATACTTAATCCCTTAAGGGTAGGAGTAATGCCCGATGATCCTGAAATCAAACAGCATATCCTCCAATACCTGGCCTGAACCGATGTTATGGACGATCATAGGCCGTTTTCCGTCCGCCGATCGTTGGTCAGTGACTATCCCGATATGGGTGATGGCTCCACCAAGATTCCAGCAGACTATATCTCCGGTTTGGTAATCCTCAGGTTTATCCGATATGGTTTTGGCAGTGCCCTTTCTTGAGAAATAGGTCATCAGGTTGGGGACCCTTCTATGGTCTATGTTGGGGTCGGGGCGGGAGAGCCCCCAGATCTTCGGATAGAGTGTGAAGTTGGCCTTCATATCCTCATGTACCTCCTTCTGCAGGTCGATCCCACATTTGCGGTAGGCTCGGATCACCACATCTGTGCAGACCCCCTTGTCTGCCGGAACATCTCCCATGATGGTTAAAGGTTTTTCAAGGAGAATTTATTAGCGCAGAATGCATTAGCTAAGGTGGAAAACACTAACGTATTTGAATTGGTTCATTGATTGCTCAAACAATTATTTCGAAGACGTTGTTTTGACGCC
>JANQSY010000072.1 GCA_028279065.1 Cytophagales bacterium | reverse complement strand
CTATCAGCTTACGCCAAGGGAAGGAACACCAATGACCATAGTTCAGAAGTATTTCAATGGTGAAAATCCCTACCTGTACCAAGACCGCCCCAAAACCTTCTACATGTATGGTTTCCTACTTCCTACTCTTTCCTACCCCTTTACACTTCTCTTTGGTCTTGACATTCGGATCCTTCGTTTCATTTCCTGGTTTGCTATCATGGGCACGGTGCTTTTGTCTATTAAAGTTTTAAGGCATTACAGAGTTAGCGGTCTTTGGGTCCTTCTATTTCTGGCGGTCTTCTTTACCCGAACCTTCTATGGGAACCATACTCATGCATATCCCAATGCCATGGGCTTGTTCTTCCTTATGGCAGGACTGTACATATCGTGGAAGAACCATTTTTCGCTAAAGGCTTCTGTTATTTCGATATTGATAATTTTTCTTGGGTACTGGAGTAAACAGTATTATCTACTGGGGATCCCGATTTTAATTGGCTATGTTTTTCTCGCAAAATCCAAAAGAGATGGATTGATCCTGGCAGGAGTTTCAGCAGTATTGTTTTTTGGGTTTATCAAGTTAATTCCCCTGATCTTTCCTTCATACCTTATGGATACTCAATGGTCTTTTGAAAGGATCAGACACATAGGCAATGCGAACTTCTATGACAAGTTATTTATTCAAGGTCAATTCAGAAGTTTTTTTGGATTCATACTTCTTCCTCTTTTGGTCTTTTCCGCATTAAACTATTTGACACCCTTTAATTTTGAGAGACCAAAAATCGATCTAAAAAACATTTCCTCTCCCTTTTGGGTCAATAGCCCGAATTGGCTTTTTCCAGTTTGGTTCATTGGGTCCATCTTTTTGGCATTTGGTTCTTACCTCGGCTTTAACCAGGGAGCTACACAAGCACTTTACCTCTTTGATCTGGGATGGCCGGTAATGATCATTTTTTTAATAATCTGGTCTTTCAATACCCTAAAAAAACCCAAGGAAATTCTCTTAACTTTTTTGATCTTGATTGTATTCTGTTTCCTAAAAAAAACCCCATATAAGCTAGATGAAAGAGAGCAAGCTCTTGATTTATATTTTTCTAAAATCTCCGCATATGAAAACATATATAACACCGCAGATATGGTTTCAGTCCTTGTGAAGGAAAACAAAGAAGTTTTTATTCCAGGGCATTTCGGGTTTAAGAATGGCTTGAAAAAGCCAAATAGGAAAGAACTATATTCTGGTATTGCTAATAGGTTTCGAGATGAATTGCACCTGAAATTCAGAAACAAGGAATATGATGCCGTTATCCTAAATAAGATCAATCCCAATCAAAGGTTCTTCATCCATATTGACTCATTGATGAAGCATTACAGAAAAACCGATGAGATCAGATTAAATAACGCTTACTTATCAAAGATCCACCATGCGGTTTGGCTCCCTAAGGAATAGATTTACCCAAGAAAAGTGAACGAGATTTCCCGTGTCCTAATTCTTCATACCTCCTATCAAAAAAAAGGTGGAGAAGATCTGGTCTTTGAGAGGGAATCAGTTTCCCTTCAAAAGTCAGGGATCAAGGTTAAGACCTTACGTTTTTCGAATCACGACTTTGAAAACAAAGGTCCTGTTGGAAAAACATTTGGTCTTTTACGGAATCCGAAGAGCGAAAAAAAAATACTGGGATCAATCCGGGATTTCAGTCCGGACATCATCCATGTTCACAATCCCATGTTCGAGATACCTGGCAAAGTCCTTTTGGCTATAATAAACTTAAAAATCCCCGTAGTTCAGACCTTGCACAACTACCGCCCCCTATGTATTGGAGCCAATTTCTGGAGGCAGGATTCGATTTGCACCGTTTGCGCTTCAAGAAAATCCTATGCCCCAGGCATCAGACATAATTGCTACAGAGGATCTAAAGCTGCGTCGATAGCATTAAGCATATACATGAGCCAATTTGACAAATTGGGTATCTACGAAAAAATATCAGGCTTCATCGCACTTAGTCAAAATCAGAAGGAACTATTCACAAAGTTTGGTTTTGACAGGGAAAAAATTGCTGTTAAGCCGAACTACCTTCTTGATCCCGAATTAAAGAAGAGGCCGGAAATAAAAAAGGATCAATTCATTTTTATTGGAAGGTTGACAGAAGAAAAAGGGATCCTGGATTTAATCCAGCATTGGAAAAACAGACCAAAACCAAAATTGCTGATTATCGGAGATGGACCGCTCGCCGAAAAACTAAGAACCGAAATTAAAAATTCGGATTGCATAGAATGGAAAGCACAACTCCCTAGGGATGAATTGATCAGGGAAATTTCATTTTCAAAAGCGTTATTGGCGCCTTTCAAATGGGAGGAGCCTTTTGGCTTGGTATGCCTTGAAGCTCTGGCTAGTGGCACTCCCGTAATTGGCAACAAGTCAGGGGCCATACCGGAGATCGTCTCCGATGACATGAACGGCAAGATCCTGGATTTCAATAATTATGAGGAGGTATCCCAATTCCTTAAATGGATCGAAACAAACCAAGACGCCTTGAACCGATGGGGAGAAAACGCCATCAGAACATTTCCAAAGAAGTTCCTCGAAAAAGAGAACATTGAGGTCCTAATCAGATTTTATAATTCAGTTCTGAAGCGAGTTTCCCAGTAAACGGATCATCCACCCTGGATATCACCCCCACTATAAACAGGTAATAAATAAAGATGAGGGAGTTGTCAACAAGAAACAATGGGATGGTATATAAAAACATCAGTATCCCTGCCCTGGACTTTATGTAAAACGAATAAAGGACACCAAAGAAAAGGCTGGAACCGATCCATCCATAATCAAAGATCAATTTTAGAGAATCGTTATGAGGGTTGACAGGCTTCCCCTTATTGACCCAATCCGGACGAACATGTTCCATAAGATAGAAATCTGCCTGACCCGGACCATGACCGAAAAGATCAATAAAAACAGAAGCACTTTCCATCTCTCTTCTAAGACCAAAAATGAATTTCTCTCGCCCCATCAGAAAGCGATTCACTGTTAAGCTTCCGTTGGGGTCAATTTGATCTATGAACCATTGACTGACCTCTAACAAAAAATATCCTACCAGCAGGAAGGAAAGGAAATACAGCCAGGTGGTTAATCCCACAAAGGCCTTGTCAAGATTCAATTTTGTTGGTACCAGAAAAATGTAATAAACCCCAATGGCAGGTAATAATCCCAGAAAGATGGCCCTTTTGCCTGTAAGGAAGATTACACCCAAGGCAATGAGCGCCCATAACCACTTTTTTCTGTCTAGAAAAACCAAAAAAAAGCCACCAAAAATGATCCCATTATGGAATTCTGAATTTGAATTGTAATTACTGGTCAGTATTCTGAATGAGAATTCAAGGTTAAAGGACTCTAATCCTACCCATGCCACATAAGACAGGATCGAACTGATGAACAGGACCTTGACATGAACCATTTTGAAACGGACATGAGGCAAAAACAGGATTAAGGGGCTTAAGAAAATTAAAACATCTCTTAGGGCGGGTTCGACCTTAATATTCCAAAAGCTCGCACCCATTGAAAGGAAGACCATTAAGAGGTAGAGCAGGATTCCGATGCCAATATTTAGATCAAGCTTTACCTTCTCCCTTGAGGAGTACCTGCTGGATAAAAAAACAATTCCAAGGTAAATGACAGGAAGGAAATAGATCAGCTTGAACCTATCCAGGGCATGGTAAAGGATCAGGCCTGGAGCGATCAGAAAATAGACCAGGATATCAGCCTTTTTCATTATCATTATCTTCAAAGTATTCCTCCAATACTTTGGTCATTTCTTTGATCCTTTGCCTGTTCGATTCAACTAGGTTTTTTTCTTCAAAAGGGTCCGATTCCAGATCGAAAAGAGCTTTAGGGTTCTTATCCTTCATTATCAGTTTGTGCTCGTTCGAGATCAAAGCACGATTCCCATAGGTCTTGGACCATGGGTGAGGCCCAAGAAAACTTTGGGCCTTCAATATGAAAGGAAACTCCCTTTTTGGAACGTTGTCCGAAAGGATGTTTAAACCATCAAGATCTGGGTCAATACCGGATTCCAATCTCAGAATATCGACAAGGCTTGGGAAGAGATCAACAAAATGAAATCGGTTCCTTCCTTCCGAAAATTCCCTGAATCGAGGATCAATATTATCAAGAGGCCCATAAAAAATCAGAGGCACCCTTACTCCTCCCTCGACCAAAGATGATTTTCCTCCATCGAATGGTCCTGTGTTTCCCCCAGAAGCTGCCCCATTATCAGAAGTGAAGACCACAAGGGTATTCTCATATAAACCCGATTCCTTTAAAAATGACATTAATTCCCCAACACTGCGATCCAATTGCGAGATCATACTTCGGGCATCCAATTGTTCGCCCGCATAGCCAAGCTCTCCGTATTGATCATATTCCTTACCAAGTACTGCTTCATAAGGCTTATGGGGCAACTCATAACATAGGTTTACGAAAAAGGGAATATCTTCTCTTTGACAGGCTCCCATTAGATCCATAGCTTCCTTGGTCTTTAAGGTCGAATGGTGGACAGGATCTAGTCGAGCTAGGGAATCATTTCTGGCGGTATATCTCCAGCCCTCAAAATAGATCTTCTTAAGGTGATGAAGCATCCATCTGGTTTCCTTCTCCTCAATCTGACTGAAATAATGGTGATAACCTGCTTCAAATGGACCTGGAGTGGTGGAATCCCCTTTC
>JANQSY010000055.1 GCA_028279065.1 Cytophagales bacterium | reverse complement strand
GAAGCCTCCGGCGAAGGCTGGTCGTTTCTCCCTTCTCCCTTCACTTCGCCCGCCGAAGCTTCAGCAGAGGCGGACTCTATTTCAACCACCGCATCTCCTACCTTCAACGTATCTCCTTCTTTCACCAGGATCTTGATCTTTCCCTCCGCCTCTGCATTCAATTCGAAAGTCGCCTTGTCGCTTTCAAGCTCACAGATCACTTGATCCAGTTCGACAAGATCCCCATCCTGAACACTGAACTCTCCAACAATTACTTCTGTAATGGACTCCCCAACGGCGGGGATCTTAACTACTATGCTCATGCTTTTATTTTTTAAAGGCTTCCGCCATTAGATTTTCCAATTCATTTTGATGGGCTTTTGCAAACCCGGTGGCAGGGGAGGCCGCCACCCTTCTTGAGACCCGCTCAATATCGGTTTTTCTCCAGTACCTCATAAGGTAGTTCCATGCCCCCATATTCGCCGGCTCCTCCTGCACCCACCTGAATTTTGCTGCTTTATACTTATTGAAGATGTTTTCGACCTGTGTTTTGGGGAAAGGGTAAAGCTGCTCCACCCTTACAATGGCCGTGTCTTTGTTCTTTCTCCTAGTTCGTTCGTCCACCAGCTCATAATAGATCTTACCAGTGCAGAAAAGCACTTTTTTTACTGCTGATGGGGCGTTTGGATCATCTATGACCTCCCTGAAGCTTCCCTTTTCAAATTCATCTACGGGGGAAACGCATTTTGGATGCCTCAGGAGTGATTTTGGGCTCATGTTGATCATGGGCTTCCTGAATGGCCACTTTACCTGCCGTCTGAGAGCATGAAAGAAATTTGAAGGGGTGGTGATGTTGGTGACGATCATATTCCAATCTCCGCAAAGTTGAAGGTATCGCTCAAGTCTGGCAGAGCTATGTTCCGGACCCTGACCTTCATACCCATGGGGAAGAAGCATTACAACCCCGCTCATCCGGTTCCACTTGGATTCCGATGCAGCTATGAACTGGTCGATCATCACCTGGGCGCCGTTGGCAAAATCTCCAAACTGAGCTTCCCAGACAACCAAAGAGTTTGGGTTAGCGATCGAATAGCCGTATTCGAATCCAAGAACAGCGAATTCAGATAGGAGTGAATTATAGATCCTGAGTTTTTCCTGCTTATCCTTGATATGGTCAAGGCCACAATAAGGCTCATTGGTCTCGGCATCAAATAGTATAGAATGCCTGTGCGAGAAGGTTCCACGGATCACATCCTGCCCGGAGATCCTTACTATATGTCCGTTATCAAGCAAGGAGCCGTAGGCCAGAAGTTCTCCCCCCGCCCAGTTCAACTGCCTGTCCTCAAAGAACATCTTTTTACGCTCCTGAAGCAGCTTGTCTACCTGTTTCAAGGGCTTGAAACTATCCGGCACCTGAGAGATGGCTTCTCCTATCCTTTTTATTTGGGCCTTAGAGATCCCTGTCTCGGGGGACTTGTCAAAATCCTCCGGTTTGGATCTCCTGATCTTTTCCCATCCATGTTCCAGGGGTTGGAATTTGACCTTTAGGGGATTTTGCTTCACAAGGTTGAGTCTGTCCTGAAGCAAGGCCCTAAACTCCTTGTCCATCTTTTTGGCTATATCAGCCTCCATTTCTCCACGTTCCGCCAAGGCCTTGATATACACCTCCCTGGGATTGGGATGCTTGGCTATGATATTGTACAATTTGGGCTGGGTGAACTTTGGCTCATCACTTTCATTGTGCCCATGCCTTCTGTAGCATACCATATCAACGAAGATATCCCGGGCGAAACGCTGCCTGAACTCGATTGCAACCCTGCTGGCAAAGACTACCGCTTCAGGGTCATCCCCGTTTACATGTAGTACCGGGGAGTCAATGATGTCCGCTACGTCCGTAGAATAGGTGGAACTCCTGGCGTCCTGGAAGTCTGTGGTGAAGCCAAGCTGGTTGTTGATCACAAAATGTATCGTTCCCCCGGCGAAATATCCCGTTAGCTTGGACATCTGGGCAACCTCATAAACTACGCCCTGGCCAGCAACCGCTGCATCCCCATGGATCAGTATAGGCAGCATGGCAGAAAAGTCAGAATCGAAGAGATCATCTGCCTTTGACCTGCAATAACCTTCGACAACGGGATTGACCGCCTCCAGGTGGCTTGGGTTGGGCGTAAGAGTGATCTTGACCCTGTTTCCCTTATCTGTTTCGACCTCACTGGAAAAACCAAGATGGTACTTTACATCCCCATCGCCCATGGTGGTCTCCGCAGGTGCATTCCCTTCGAACTCATTGAAGATCTCCTCGTAGGTCTTTTCCATGATATTGGCCAATACATTCAGCCGACCTCTGTGGGCCATACCGATAGAGATCCCTTTCACACCCATATTACCGGCGGTCTGGATCATGGCATCCAGAGCGGGGATCGTGCTTTCTCCTCCTTCAAGGGAGAATCTTTTTTGGCCTATGTATTTTGTATGAAGGAAATTCTCGAAGACAACAGCCTCATTGAGCTCTTTTAGGATATGGATGGTTTCGTCCCTTGTAGGCTTGTAGTTAAGCCATTCGACCTCGCACTTCTCTCTGAACCATTCACGGATCTCCGGTTCCCTGATCTCGAAATAATCGAATCCGATTTTTCCACCGTAGATCTTTTTAAGCCTTTCAACTATATCCCTGAGGCTGGCTTTTCCTAGTCCTATCTCCTGTCCCGCTAAGAATTCCCTTTCAAGATCATCTTCGGAAAGGCCCACATCTTCCAGTTCCACTCCAGCCCTTCTGTCCAATCTTTTTCTGACAGGATTGGTATCTGAGATCAGATGACCATATTCCCGGTAAGCTTCGATCAGTTGGTAGACCCTAAACTCATCTTGATCCAGATCTCCCTGCCCGTCTTCGCCCCACTTCTGAGTGGCAAAGTCAAATCCTTCAAAGAATTTCTTCCAGGTATGATCTATTGATTCGGGTGAATTCTTGTACTGATGGTAGAGGTCTTCAATGTATTTTCCATCAGCGTTGGAGATATAGGAGTATTGATCCATGGCTGCGGTATATGGCGACCAAAGGTATGGGGCTTGAACATCAATTAAAAATCGCTTATGCGATTATACAATTTTAACTATTAAGCCAATCCTGAAGGTATTGAAAATCAGGTTGAATATGACCGTTTTTGGTGATTGTTGCCCTTCTGATCATGGGTTGCTCCTCGAAAGCGATCAGCTGGGGAAGAATATGATCCCTCAATTCCTGGCCAAAGTCCCTTGACGCATCCCGAGGAAGCTCGTTTGGTAAGTTGTCCACAGCCATGACGGTCACATTGGCCTCTTCGCTCAAGGCAGGCGCCTCCGCACCCTCCTCCGGATTGTAATCATAGATGGGGTCTTCTATGGTGCTCGGTCTTTTTGTTGATGGGATGGACCCTTCGATATCGCAGGTTATATCGGCAATGACCTTGATATGGAATCCATTGTCGATCATTTCCTCTCTCCTGAAAAGCACTGGTGCATTGGGATCCCAGAAGGCCCCTGCGATCAAGAGGTCAGTAACATTGGCATAGTCCATGAAAAAGCCTTCGTAATCCCCTGGATTCTGGTAGAAATCCGTTCTGGAAAATGCTTCACCATTCTTTTTTCTATGGTAATCCCTGGAATTCAGCTGGCAATAGACCGGTTCCTTATAGTCTTTTTGAAGATATTCTTTCGCGGATACCTTTCTTATGCCCATTCCGTTCAGGACCTCCATGGACCCGCGAGAAACCCTTCCTCCACCGGTAAGGGCAATTTTGATGTTTGGAAGTTTGACCTTTGTGAATTCGGTTCTCAGGTCTTCAAGGTCTATGCATTCATGGGCCGGTCTTAGATCAAAAAGGTTATATCTCTGCCCGAAGGTCTTTACCCCATTATAGGCTCCAACTATTCCTGCATACCTCCCGAAGGCGATCAACCGTATCCCATGGTCATCTGTAAGGAGTTCATAGTCGATCATCCTGATATGCTTTTCCTTGATGGTTCGGAGTAGCTCTTTGTTATACTCCTGCATCTTGATGGTATGGGAAAAGAATAGATAAGTCTTGTTTTCGATCAACTGCTCCAAAGGGACTTCCTTCACGCCAAGAAGCACATGACAATCATCTACCTTATCCACCACTTCCACTCCTGCCTCCCTGTATTCCTGATCATCATAGCATCGGATATCACTGCTCTGAGCCACGATCTTTACCTCAGGATGGGCTTCCATGTATTGTCTGCACTGCTCCGGTATCATGGGTACCCTTCTGTCCTGCGGGACTTTGCCCTCCTTTACCAAACCGACTTTTACCTTGGTCATTGATGTAATTTTTGACCAAAACTATTAAGAATTTATAACTGCTCTTCGTCCTTAACTTTTAGATAAAATCCTTTTACATTCCAGCACAATGTTAATTTTGCACCCTTACTAAAACTCAAGGTATGTCCTGGTTCAAAAGGAAAGCCAAAGGGATACTGACTCCCACAGAACAAAAAAGAGAAGCCCCTGACGGAATATGGTATAAGACCCCCTCAGGAAAGATCCTTCATATGAAGGAGTTGAAAAACAACAACTATGTTTCTCCTGAGGACAATTTTCATGTCCGCATAGGCTCAAACGAATACTTCGAGATCATCTTTGATAAGAATCAGTTTGAGGAGCTGGATGAGAACATGCAAAGCGCTGACCCTCTGAGCTTCAAGGACACCAAGGCCTATCCCAAGAGGATTGAAGCCTCCCAAGCCAAATCAAACCTGAAAGATGCGGTCAGGACCGCAAAAGGGAAAGTCGGAGGTATGGACCTGGTGGTGGCCTGTATGGACTTCTCATTTATTGGAGGGTCAATGGGCTCTGTTGTGGGAGAGAAAATAGCCAGGGCCATCGACCGTGCCAGAAAGGACAAAGTGCCATTGCTGATCATATCCAAATCCGGTGGTGCAAGGATGATGGAGGCTGGATATTCGCTTATGCAACTTGCCAAAACGGCGGCAAAGCTGACCCAGCTTGCCAAGGAGAGGATCCCATACATTTCACTGCTTACCGATCCGACAACCGGTGGGGTTACAGCTTCCTATGCCATGCTTGGGGATTTTAATATTGCTGAACCCGGTGCCCTGATAGGTTTTGCGGGACCGAGGGTGATCAGGGAAACGATTGGTAAGGACCTCCCAAAGGGCTTCCAGAGTTCAGAATTCCTGCTGGAACACGGCTTTATCGACTATATCGTAGATCGAAGGGACTTGAAAAGAGAATTGGTTAACCTATTAAAACTACTGAAGAAATAAAGCTGTTATTAAGCCATGAATTGGTTTAAAATTCCGCTTCAAATTTTAATTTTGCCATCCGCCAACCAGATATAAGGTTATGCTTCCCATATTATCTTCAATAGTAGCATTTACGTTCGTAATCCTCTTCCTCGTTTTGATCCTACTGTACGCCCAATCAAAGTTGGTTCAGTCCGGAGATGTCCAGATCATGATCAATGGGGACTCAGATTCGGCTGTGAAAGTTCCGGCAGGTAGTACTTTATTATCCACACTATCAGCGCAAAAAATATTCCTCCCATCTGCCTGTGGAGGGGGTGGAACCTGTGCCATGTGTAAATGTGTGATCGAAGAAGGAGGCGGGGAAGTGCTTCCAACGGAAGAAGGACACCTTACCAGACAGGAAAAGGAAGAAGGCGTAAGGCTTTCCTGCCAGGTAAAAGTTAAAAACGACATGAAGATCTCAGTCCCTGAGGAGATCTTTGGTATCAAGAAATGGGAATGCGAAGTTGTTTCCAATTACAATGTCGCGACCTTCATCAAAGAGTTTGTTGTTAAGCTGCCTGAGGGCGAAACCCTGGATTTTCAATCTGGGGGTTATATTCAGATCGATGTGCCTGAGTTGGTGGTCAGCTTCAAAGGAATGGATATAGCACCCCATCCTGATGATCCGGAGGGAGCTGAAAAATTCAAACCCGAATGGGACAAGTTCAATCTCTGGAACTTGAAAATGAAGAACGATGAGCCAATATTCAGGGCTTATTCCATGGCTAACCACCCAGCTGAAGGAAACATCATTATGCTGAATATCCGGATCGCCACCCCTCCTTGGGACAGGGCTAAGAACTCATTCATGGATGTGAACCCCGGAATTTGTTCTTCTTACGTGTTCACAAGAAATCCTGGTGACAAGGTGACCATTTCAGGGCCATATGGTGAGTTCTTCATCAAGGAAACAGATAAAGAGATGATCTATGTAGGTGGAGGTGCTGGTATGGCTCCATTAAGGTCGCACATCTTCCATCTATTCCACACGTTAAAGACCAATCGCAAGGTGACCTATTGGTATGGCGGTAGGTCGAGAAGGGAACTTTTCTATACCGAACATTTCAGAAAGATCGAGAAGGAATTTCCCAATTTTAAATATTACATCGCTTTATCCGAACCCCTTCCGGAGGACAATTGGAAGGTGAAAAAAGATATGGAAGATGAAGAAGGTGAAGGATTTACAGGATTTATCCATCAGGTCCTGATCGACAACTATCTGGGCAAGCATGAAGAGCCCGAAGAAATCGAATTTTACTTCTGCGGACCACCGATGATGAACGCCGCTGTCCTGAAAATGGTGGATGAGTTCGGGGTTCCCCCCGAGAATGTCGCCTTCGACGATTTCGGAGGGTAGTAAAAGAAGTTGTGGGAGCCTTAGGCTCCCTTTTTTATTTCCAGGGTCTTTTTACCAACAGTGTAGGCATACGAGGCTGAGGGCAGGAACTGAATATTAATACCATTTACCTTTTTTATATCCTCTTTGTTGATTGTGGTCACTATAGGATGGGAAAGACCGTTCTCAGAACAAAATTTAAGTAAGGACTTCAGTTCCTTAGGCTTTTCGTGATACCTGTTCGACCATTTCACCTCGACAGCCCATAAAGGATGTAGGTTCCCGGCATCAAGCCCCACGAGGTCAACTTCACCTTTGTTCCATCTCGCATAAAACGGAGTAAACCAATCTCTGTGCATCCATTGAGAGAAGATGGTTGTTTCCACCATATTTCCCATGAACTCATCCGTTGATGAGAGAGGTGAAAACAAAGAGCTTCTTATCGAAGGATTTGAAAGGTAGATCTTGAAAAAATTGTCCCTTTTAAACCTTTTTCCTGCCTGGTCTATCCTTTTCACTATCTTAATGAGAAAGGCAGCTTCCAGATATGCTATGTACCTTTTTAGCGTGTTTTTGGGTACCTGTGAAGCCTGACTCAGGGATTCAAGCGAGAATTCATTACCCGAATTATAGGCGATGGTTGTAAAAAGAGAATTTAGCTCCCGGGTATCTGAAATTCCATAGAGACCAGGAAGGTCCCTGAGCAGGACTTTGTCCACGATGTCCTGTTTGATATACCTTCCTGGTTCCTCCTGTATCTCCTTTGAAAAAATGACCTCCGGATATCCGCCAAAGTTTATGTAATTCAAGAAATGTGAATTAAACTCATCCATGTGGGTGGAGGTGTAGAAGGGATTTTTTTGCCCTTTCCATATTAGTTCTATGGGCTTAATGATCCTGTCCAGGTCTTTTAGATGTATGAACTCAGCAAAGGTCAAAGGAGGTAGCATGAAATCCGTAAACCTCCCAGCCCCACTTTCCTGGCTCGCAAACTTCAGAGCAGCTGCTGCACTTCCGGACACAACAAACTTGTTATTCCTGTAACTATCCACCAGGGATTTTAAATGAACTTCCCAGTCCTTGAGGTATTGGATCTCATCAAAGATCACATACCATCCATCTTCATCGGACTCCCTACCAATGGCTTTTTTTCCAAGCAAATACAATTGTTCCAATGAGATGTTATTGTAAACCGGGTTTTCGATGGTGATAAAAATCACCTTTCCGGGATCTGCTCCAGACTCAATGATTTCTTGCACAAGGTGATGAAGCATTACTGTCTTTCCCACTCTTCTGGGGCCCATCAAAACCGTTGCTCTGTTTACCTCCTTTAACAATATCAGATCCTGGAACAGGTCGAAATACAACCTCCTTCTCATTTCATTGAAATACTTGCTGATGGAGCCGGTTTTCCACCACGGGTTTTCGATCCTTATCCTCTCCAATACCTGATTTTCGGAAATACTTCTAATCATAGTATTTAAAAATAGAAAATTGCTTAAATAAGATCAATTAATTGACTTTATTTTATCAAAAATAGTTGAATAAGAGATAATTGTGAAAATTCTTCTCTTATTGAGAACTTGCTATGCCGGCTACTCCCTTTTTATTTTATTTGCTTCCATATGGGATTCAGGATCTTTTTCGAACCGGTTGAGGAAAGGCTAGTCCAAAGCCTTAGTGAACAGACCCTTGGTGGCCAGCTTTGGGTAAATACCAAGGGTGTGGATAATTGGCAAGAAGCCGATATCGCCCTTTTTGGCCTTGATGAATATCGGGGAAATGGGGGGTTTAATTCCAGCAATAAGGGATTGGAGGATGTTCGAAAAAGCCTATATCAGCTTGCTCCATTGACCAATGGGACAAAGATCTATGACCTTGGAAACATTAAGCCCGGACAGGATCTGGAGGAAAGCTACAAGAGGGTTGCCGAAGTGACCAACCTGCTTATCGAAAATGATGTGGTTCCTGTTTTTCTGGGGGGAAGTCATGACCTGGATATAGGATTGATATCAGGATTGGCTTCTCACAAAGAGGATTCGAGGGTTGGTATAATTGACAAGAAGATAGACCTGAAATCCATTTCCGGCGGAAATCTTCCTGTGGACAGCCACCTCAGCAAGGCCTTTATGGATGATGAATTAAGGGTTTCAGGTTTTTCAATCATGGCTTACCAGAGCTATCTCCAGGATTCGGGGTCCGTTGAACTTATGGAGAAGCTTTGTTTTGAGCATTACCGTCTAGGTCAGATTAGGGATTCTTTTGAGGCCATGGAGCCGGTACTTAGGGACCTTGATATGGTTTCCATAGACCTGGGCTCAATAAAAATGCAGGATTTTCCTGCCGTGGTTGACCCTGTGCCCTTCGGATTGACAGGGGAAGAGTTTGCTCGCCTGTGTTGGTATGCTGGAAACAACGATTTCAGAAAGGGAATTGGGTTCTTCGGTTATGATCAAAGCAGGGACAAGGATCTTCAATCGGCTAATGTTCTCGCAGTTGGAGTTTGGTATTTCCTTGAGGGGGTAAGTACAGGAAGGAAAAACCATCATCCTGCCCTTGATGCTGGCAATTTCAACAATTTCAAAGTGACCCTCGATTCAAAGGGAGGTGATATATCCTTTTACCAAAGCAAGTACCTGGACAAATGGTGGGTAGAGATACCCATAACCTCTGAGCAAAAGGAGAAGTACCCGGATGGTCTTTTTATTTCTTGTCTTCATGAAGATTATCAGACCGCTCTTAATGGAGAATTACCGCCCAGGTGGGTAAATGCCCAAACCTGGTTTTAGGATTGAAACTTATTTCTTCCATTCCTAATTTTAAATAGGGATGAAGTTTATAAGTTCTGTTTTCTTGACTTTTCTATTGTTGGGCTCAAATAGCGAGGCTCAAACCCTGGATTTCCCCCCTGATTGCTCAGGAGGCAATGCCGAGTTTAAAAGGGTGATAAGGCAGGAAATGCTATACCCGGAGGATGACCTCAAAATGAATGTCGGAGGAAAAGTTCTGCTTTCTTTTCTGGTATACAAAAATGGAGAGATAGACTCTTTAAAGATCTTGGAGGGGGTATCCAAGGACATCGACAGGGAAGCATTCAGACTGATAAGGCTTTTGCGATGGACTCCTGGAATAATTGAAGGTCAGCCGATCTCCACCTATGTTGTAAAGCGCATCCACTTTAAACCACATATGTATAAAAAATGGCTTTCTGAAAGAGATTATGACGTAAATGGTGAATGGCCCACAACAGTTTTTGGTATGGAGGATGCAAATCCAGATCCCAAATTCGTAGGGGGTGGTACATTATTTAATTTTATAAGCAGGAATCTGGAATATCCCTCCCAGGCTCAGAGTGCTGGTGTTGAGGGAATAGTGAAGGTTAGACTTGTGGTGGAAAAGTCGGGGCGGATAACCAGTGTTGGGGTAGAGGAGGGAATTGGTGGAGGCTGTGATGAGGAAGCTCTTAGGGTGATCAGGATGACGAAATGGAAAGCCGGGATGGTAGATGGAAAATTGGCAAGAATTGAATATTTTGTTCCAATTGAATTCAGGATTAACGAAATTAATGCTGCCAGATCTTCGTTTGAAAAGTATTGATGCCTTTAAAAACCCTTCATAGTACCCTAATTTTTACCCTTGCTCTGGTTCTGGCTTCGTCCGTCTATGCTCAGAAAAAGCCTATCGATCCACTTCCTGTCGGTGGTCAAAGAGAGTTCAAACGACTGTTTGAGCAAGAAGTCAATTATCCACCAAATGCCATTAATAAGGACATTGGAGGCAGAATGATAATCCTGGTAGATATTGATACCACGGGAAAGGTTTTGGCCATGAAAACCAAGGAATCAATAGGAAAAGAAGTGGATGCGGAAGCATACAGGATTGCCAAGCTACTTCTTTGGGAGCCCGCCATGCACAATGGAAAGGCATTGGACGGAACTGCGGAACTTAAGTTCAAGTTCAATCCCTATAAGTTTGAAACCATAGTTATGGACCGGGGTTATAGGGATGCCAAGTATCCAAAAAAATCTACGATGGTGGTGTTTGAACCAGAAGAAGTAGATGAGGAACCCAAGATCCAGGAAAAGTATGAGTCCTTTGAGGAATACGTGGCCAAAGAGTTGATATTTCCTGAGGCAGCAAAGACAAAACAGGTCAATGGATATGTCAAGGTATCCTTCGTGGTCGAACCCAATGGTAGGGTTTCAAATGTAAAGGTTATTGAAGCATTGGAAGGAAACTGTGATGTAGTGGCCTTAGACCTTATTCATCAGAGCCGGTGGATACCTGCTACCCAGGCTGGGATACCGGTTCGATGCACTCGTGAAGAGCAGCTGGGATTCTTTTCCCTAAACCCCAATAAGAACCTATTTCATTCCGGAGAACAGACTCCAAACCGTTAAAATCTTACATACCTTTTTGAGTGTTTTTTAACTTGGTATGAAGAGCGCTCAAATTATCTTTGCAATGGTCTAGGGAAAAAGCATCCCCCTTGGATCGCCGAAAAGAAAAAATTCCAGCAAAAAGATAGTTTAAGATTTAGTTTCTTGGTTTAGTGCGTAGTTTAAGGCTGACTTGGTTTCCGGGTCAGTCTTCTTTTTTATACCCATCTTAGCGCTATGAGCATTTGGCAAATAGAGAGCTTTGGTGTCGTTTTCAGCCTCCTTTTCGTGTTTTTCAATGCCAGAGAGAAGATCATTTGCTGGTTGTTCGGGATTCTCTCTTCCCTTTTTTACATATATATTTTCTTTTCTTCCAAGCTATATGGGGATTCTATTCTCCAGTTCTATTACCTGGGAATCGCGTTTTATGGTTGGTTCTCCTGGTCCAAAAAATCATCCGGATCAAGTGCTCTGATGGTAAAATACCTGGGATTTTCGTCCGTTTTAAAATGGTTGATTATCGGTGTACTTCTTACACCTGTTTTCGGATACTATCTTGATTCCTTCACGGATTCAGATGTTCCTTATTTCGACGGTGCTACTACCGTTTTCAGTTTTATTGCTACATGGATGATGACAAGGAAGATCCTTCAAAACTGGCTTCTTTGGATTGTTGTTGATCTGGCTTCTGTGTTTTTATACATCTATAAGGAATTGTATCTGACTTCTGGGCTTTTTCTGGTCTACACAATTATGGCGGTATACGGTTATGTTGAATGGAAAAAGCAATTGGATGGGTCCTAGAAAAATAGTTTTCATAGGGCCGGAATGTTCCGGAAAATCAAGTCTGGCCAAAAGCACAAAAAAAGACTTGGGAATACCCTGCTCTGAAGAATACGCCAGGATCTATGCCGAAGCATTGGACCGGGAACTCGTAGAGGATGATGCAGAAAAGATCATGCAGGGTCAGCTGGCTCTTGAAGATGAATTCCTGACAGAGAACCGGAAAGAAAAGGCCGTGATTTTTGATACAAATATCCTGTCCTCCATAATCTATTCCCAATGGTACTATGGTTTCGTTCCGCCCGGAATTGAAGATGAATTGATGATGCGGGATTATGATCAATATTTTCTCTTCGCCCCAGAATTACCCTGGGTTCCTGACAGAGCTAGGGGAGTTGATCGCCGGGAGGAACAGTTTGAGGTTTTCAAAAAGGGATTGGAAGATAGGGGGGTTCCATTTCAAGTTTTAAGAGGGAGTCAGGAAGCGAGACTCCATGCGCTTAAGGGCTATTTTGAAAGGAACGAAATCATTTAAAAGCTCGGGAATTTTTGGTTTCCAGAATGCCTATATTTAAAGACTCAAGTTCAGTTGTTGGCAAAAAACCTAGTCGATGATCAATCACTCAGTCATATCCTTCTGGAAGAAAAACCGGCTTTCGGTATACCTATATTTATGTGCTATTCAAGCTGATAATAAGGTCACGGAGAGTGAACTTGAAGAATTCCTCGACCAATATGAGGTCTTAAAAGTGGATGACGCTGACTACTCTCCCAATATCCATGAGGTGCTAACCGAGTATAAGAATCATGACAAAGAGGATAGAATGGAAGTGATCAAGTTATATGTTCCAAAGGTCTTTGGAAACACTGAGGATGCGAAGGCCATGATGGATGCATTATTTGAGATCACTTTTTCCGATGGAAAAGTTGACCCGCTGGAAAGCAATCTGATCCGAACTATTCAAAAAGTCATTTCCTGAGTAAAACAGAATTATTACTTTTGGCTCACCGGAGTTGGGGTGCCTTAATATAACGGGCTGAGATCAAACCCTTATGACCTGAAGCTGGTAGTGCAGCCGTAGGGATTCCGGAAGTTTAATATTTCAATCCATGAAGAATATCATATTGATCGGTGCGATCCTATTGCACCATGGCCTGCTATTTGGTCAAAACTCTATTTCCGGAAAAGTTCTTGACTCCGAAAACCGGACACCTCTTATTGGGGCTACTGTCATCCTGAATAATACATTTTTGGCGAGCAGTACCAATGAAAAAGGTGAGTTTAGATTTTCGGGGCTCTCCAATGAAAGCGTTGATATCAGGGTAAGCTTTATTGGCTACAAACCCTATTCGGACACCATTTCTTTATCAGGGGATACAGATTTAGAGATCCTGTTGGAGCCATCTAATCTTTGGACCGATGAGGTGATCGTAACAGCCACAAGGGCTGCAGATATTACCCCAATTACCCATCAGGAAGTTCCAAAAGAATATCTTGAAAAGAACAATCTTGGTCAGGATGTTCCGTATTTGCTTCAGTGGACCCCAAGTCTGGTTACTACCTCCGATGCCGGTAATGGTGTTGGATATACCGGCATGAGGATCCGCGGTAGTGACCAAACCAGGATCAATGTCACCATCAACGGAATTCCCTATAACGATTCCGAATCAATGAACGTTTTCTGGGTTGACATTCCCGACATGGCGGCCTCTACCGAAAACCTTCAGATCCAGCGTGGAGTGGGGACTTCAACAAACGGAGCAGGAGCATTCGGAGGAACTGTTAATCTCCAAACACTAAATGTTCGAGAGAAGGCATATGGGCAGATCGAGGGTTCGGTAGGTTCATTTAATACGAACAAATTTTCAGCTCAGGCTGGGTCGGGACTGATCAAGGATAAGTGGATATTTGAAGGAAGATTTTCATCCATAAATTCAGATGGGTATGTTGATAGAGCAAGCTCCGAGCTAAGGTCCTATTATGGGTCAGCTGCCTATGTTGGCAAGAAAACTTTGATAAAATTCCTGGCATTCGGAGGTCGTGAAAAAACCTATCAGAGTTGGTATGGGATCGACTCGGCAACCCTTGCCACAAACCGGACCCAGAACAATGCTGGTCTTGTGACTAATCCAGACGGAAGTACTCGGTTCTACTATGACAATCAGGTAGATGATTATTCCCAAGACCACTTTCAACTACATTTCAGCCAGGACCTGGGCAATGGATGGAAGGGAAATGCAGCCTTACATTATACCTATGGCCGGGGATTTTTCGAGGAATATCAGGATGCCAATGCCTGGGGAGAAACAGATCTTTCCTTCTATAATATCCAACCGGTAATCATCGGAACAGATACCATTACCAATTCTGATCTTATCAGGAGGAAATGGCTTGACAATGATTTTTATGGATTTACTGCCAATATTGAAAAGGTCAAGGGAAGAAGTAACCTGGTCTTTGGCATAGCTGGAAGCCAATACGATGGTGACCATTTTGGGGAAGTCATTTGGGCGAGGTATGCTTCCAACTCAGAGATAAGACATAAGTATTATGAAAATACAGGCAACAAATCAGATCTTACCGCTTATGGCAAATGGACCTATTCGGTCTTGCCTAAGTTGTCTCTGTTTGCAGACCTTCAGTATCGAGGGGTCAGATATAAGATCTCAGGGATCGACGAAGGGAATATTGACCTTGACATAGAAGATGAATTCCATTTTTTCAATCCTAAACTTGGGCTTACATATAATCTGAACCAGTTCGCTGACATTTTCTTTTCGGTTGCAGTAGGGAATAGGGAACCCAACCGCAGCGACTATTTGGATAATCTTGATCAGGAAAAACCCAAGGCTGAAACCCTCTACGACTTTGAATTGGGTTATCGAAGGAGAGGCGTCAATGCTGCTTATGAAGTGGTGGGATACTTCATGTATTATCAAAACCAATTGGTGCTTTCAGGAGAATTGAATGATGTTGGAGCTCCAATTCGTGAAAATGTAGGGCAGAGCTATAGGGCTGGAATTGAACTGGTAGGCCAGTTTAATTTTCACCCAAAATTCCGTTGGGTCCCAAATTTCACTTTTAGTTCAAATCAGAATATTGATTATAATTATCAAACACCCTCAGGCGATTTGGTAACTGAAACTACCCCAATAGCATTTTCTCCTCAGGTAATTGCTGCAAGTGACTTTTCCTACCTTCCGATAAAGGGGTTAGAGTTAAGCCTGTTATCAAAATATGTAGGCGAGCAGCAATTGACAAATACCAATAACTCAAGGCTGGCCTTGGACCCTTATTTCATCAATGACCTTAGGATTCGGTGGATTATCTACCCGAAAGGGATTGAAGAGTTGGGATTCACAGTCCTGGTCAACAATATTTTTGATACAGAATATGTTTCAAATGGTTATGTGTGGGGCACAACTCCTTTTTATTTCCCCCAGGCTGGCAGGAATTTCTTGTTTGGGGTAAGAGCCAAGTTCTGATCCCTGCTTAATCCAGTCGGTAGGGCTGATATCATCAATTCTCCATATTTTGGATAGTCGTGATAGAACTGGCTGCTATACTTGTCCTGGGCATTTTTTCCCAGTGGTTTGCGTGGAGGGCGAAGATCCCCTCTATCGTACCCTTGATCCTTACAGGCCTGGTAGCTGGTCCTATTTGGGAATTTCTTTCTCCTACCCATGAAAAGTTTATTGATGGAGATGCCCTTTTTCAAGGGGACTACATTTTTGACTTCATCTCGCTTTCCGTAGGACTCATTCTTTTTGAAGGAGGCCTTACCCTAAAGTTCACTGAGGTCAAGAACCTCACAAGGGTCATCCGCAACCTGATCGTCATAGGGGGTTTGATCACCATTTTGGGAGGAGCCTGTGCAGCGGTTTTTTTCTCAGGGTTTTCCTGGAAACTTGGGATCCTGTTTGGCTCGATCATAATGGTTACCGGGCCTACCGTAATCGGACCTATACTCAGAAATGTTAGGGCCAATTCCAATGTCGCGACCATCTTGAAATGGGAAGGGATACTCATTGATCCCATAGGTGCCATTACCGCCATCCTGGTCTTTGAATATATCGTTGCCTTGGCAGGGCAGGAAACCTATCTGATGATCTTTGGGGATTTTGGATTGAAGATCCTTTCGGGATTGCTGGTTGGATATTCCTTTGCGGAGCTTGTAACTGCTCTGATCAAAAAGAACTATATACCCAATTACCTGAAGAATGTGGTTATCCTTTCCATAGTGATCCTTGGGTTTACCCTGGCCGACCAAATGCAAAGCGAGTCAGGCCTTCTCGCTGTAACCGTGATGGGCATTGTGATGGCGAATAAAAAGATCCGTGATCTTGAGGATATCTTATCCTTCAAAGCAGATATTGTCACCATTTTGATCAGTATTCTTTTTATCATCCTTTCATCCAGGATAGATGCATCGGATATAGAAGCATTGGGTTGGGAAAGCCTGCTGGTATTGGCTGCTGTAATTTTCGTCATTCGGCCTCTTGGTGTCTTTTTATCTGCCGGTAAGCAGTTGAGTACCAATGAAAAGATTTTCATATCCTGGATAGGACCCAGGGGTATCATTTCAGCCGGTGTGGCTTCAGTATTTGCACTAAGGTTGGAAACACTCGGCCTTAGCTATTTCGATCCGGAGATCATTCCGAAAATCCTTCCATTGACCTTCCTTATAATCCTTGGAACCGTAATCCTTCAGGGATTTAGCGCAAGGAGTCTGGCAATGAAATTAGGGGTCCATCATCCAAAGGCTTACGGGATCCTGTTCCTTGGGGCCAATGAAGCCACCCGTATGATGGCCAAACTAATCCAATCCCTTGGGGTGAGTGTGATCCTATCAGATATCAACAAAAAGAGCCTCGAAGAAGCAACCAAAATGGGCTTGCCGGTTTATTATCCGAATATCCTTAGTGAATTCGGTTTGGATGAACTGGATTTTGGAAAATTCGGGCAGCTTTGGGCCATAACCCCAAATACTGAGGTCAACCTTCACGCTTCCAACACCCTTGAAGAGGAATTTGGTGAAAACAAGACCTTCAGGGTTAGGTCCCGGTTGGAAAGCAGCCTTGCAGAAGAAGAGCTTCCTGAAAACCTGCTCTTCAACGGGGTTGTGGATTTCTATTCATTGGTGGACCTGTGTCGAAAGAACGAGGAGATAAGAGAAATTAAGATTGACAGCAAGGACCATTTTAAGATGCTCCTGGAGGACAAAGAGTATTCCCGAGTGCCCTTATTCCTTTTGAACGAGGAGAAGAAGGTATGGCCTGTTACCGGGGCCCTAAAAAAAGTGGAAAAGGGGGATCGCCTTTTTTACCTGGTTAGGTAGTCCGCGTCCATCAAGTCTGTTTTTTCTCCTTCCTGGACAGCATATTGAAATCCTTTTTTGATCGCAAAAGCCCCGACCTCTCCATCATTTCGCATCGCTATGAAAGCAGCTTGAACATCCCCTGATTTCCATTTACTGAATTTCTTGGTTATCCTCCTTGCTGCCTCCCTGCACGCCTCCTTGGGTGATTTGCCCCCTCTCATAAGTTCGACTACCAGATGGCTGCCTGAAACCTGAATAATGGTCTCACCCAAGCCAGTGGCTGATGCCGCGCCTACCTCATCATCGACAAATAGGCCCGAACCAATAATAGGCGAGTCTCCCAACCTGCCTGGGATTTTATAAGCCCACCCTGAGGTGGTGCATGCCCCGGCCATTTTCCCTTGAGGATCTATCCCCAGCAGGCCTATCGTATCATGGTTTTCATGGTTTACCGGGGGCAGGTCCGGTTTTTCTTTTGCTTTCCAATTCTCATAATCTCTTCGGGTCTCATCGGTTAACAGCTCCTTATCGGGGAATCCATTTTGGAGAGCATACTGCCTTGCTCCATCACCAACCAACATAACATGTGGACTGTCTTCCATGATCTTCCTTGCCACCGAGATCGGATGTTCAATATTGTAAAGGGCTCCCACTGCCCCGCATGCTCCGTTTCCCCTCATGATAGATGCATCCAGGGTTACCCTGCCGGATCTGTCTGGCAAGCCTCCAAGACCTACTGACCTACCATCTGCCTCTGATTCAATTACCCTCACCCCGTTTTCCACTGCAGAGAGAATATCAGAAGAATCTTTATAGGCTTTTAAGGCTACTTTATTAGCTACCCTTCCATGGGACCAAGTGGAAACAAACTTTACTTGGGAGGGCGGAGAGGCAGAATTTGAGATCCCCGGAATAGCCATTGAGGCCAAGCTGCCTAGTCCAACACTTTTCAAAAATCTTCTTCTTGTCTCCATGACATTGGAATTTTGGTATTAATATTAGTTAAGAATTTGCTTTTCATTGCCTATGAGCCCTGAATCCAATATTGAAAGTCATTTAAAGGCAATCAGGAGGATCATGATGTATTTTTTTGCCTTCGTCATCATTTACCTGATGTGGCTATTGAAAAAGCTACTTATTCCCCTTGTTCTTGCCCTATTCTTTGCTCTTCTGTTAATGCCTTTGATGCAATGGCTGATAAAAAAAGGCGTACCAAAAGTCCTTTCGATCATCACTTCAGCGCTGCTTTTATTTGCTGCGGTCTTTATGATCATTTTCCTTATTTCAAGCAGTGGGACTGCCCTGGTAAAGGATTATGCTACTATAGAAACGGGAATCAATTCCCATTTGGACAGGATCATATCCAGTATTTCCGGGGTTCTGAATATGGACATTGAAAAGGCTCAGATCATCGAGCGAATGGTGGGTGAAGATGCATTGGGAATGTTGTTCAAATCCACCACGGGCTTTGCTCTTCGAATGACAAATTTCACCGCCGATTTCACTATCATGATGATCTACTTATTCGCCATCCTTGCCGGAATGACGAATATTGAAAAGTACTTTGACTATCTGGAATATGGGACCGCCTCCAATAATGACGGAAGCAGAAGTCAGGTGTTGTTAGGCGCATTCAATGAGATACACCATTCCCTTTTCACCTATATGAAGATCAAATTCATTGCAAGCTTTGCAACTGGAATAGGTTATGGATTGGTGGCCTATTTCTTTGGATTGAAATTCTCTATTCTTATCGGGTTCATAGCAATGGCTTTGAATTTCATCCCAACTATAGGGTCGATCATTGCTACTGTCCCCCCCGCACTGCTTGGATTGTTTTACATCCAAAGTGGGATCAGCTATTCTGTAATGCTAGTTCTGCTTATTTCAATTCAGTTCACTGTTGGGAACATAATTGAGCCGAGGTTCCAGGGTCAAAATCTTGGTATTAACTTTTTGACTGTAATTCTTGGTCTGGTATTCTTCGGGTTCTTGTGGGGCGTTGTCGGAATGTTGCTTTCCGTTCCTATGCTGGTTCTGGCAAGGGTGATCTTAAGCCAGGTTCCTGGGACACAATGGCTTGTTCGATTGATGGGCCAGTATCATGAATTGCCGGATACCACGCCTGAACAAAAGCCCTCTAATGCTTAAAGGTTGATTTTTCGCCTGCTTCAACTGGAAATGGAAGGACGTTCTCGGAGGGAGGGAAGGCGCAAGTCGCATAATCGGTGAATTCACAAGGTGGGCTGTATGCCTTGTTGAAGTCAAGAATCACCTTTCCTGGGCCATTTTTTGGGACATCCAGATAAAGGTATCTTCCGCCACCGTAAGTTTCGTCACCGTTAGTCTTGTCAGCAAAGATCAGGAAGCCCCTTCCAGGGCTGCTGTCAAAGAGCTTCAAGATGCTGGTTTTACCTTCATGTTCGAAGCTAAGTTCCCCTATTACTCCCATTTTGGTCGTCCTCCCAAGCACGTTGGGCACCTCTATCTGCTGCCTGGGGTTATAAGGCTTGAAACTCGCTTCCTTCCTCCAGGCCAAATTTGCCGGATAGTATTTAAGTTTTGGTAGATCATCGAGCTTAGGGTGATCAAGATCCCTCAGACGGATGGCATGGAATCCATCCCTTTCAATGAAGAACCATCTTAGCTTTTCAAAGGAAAAGAGGTGGTGGTCATTTGAAATGATCTCACCCCCAGAGACGAGGGCGGAATCAAGATAGACATGGAGGCCATCAGGGATCATATAATCGATGGTGGAATCATTAATTACCCTGGCAATGAGTATGGTCTCAGGCCCTTTTCCATATTGCAATTTGAAATCCGAACTTTCACCATAGCCCATTGTCCGCCAATTGGAATCCAACCAAAACAGACCTGCAAGATTCACCCAGCCGGTTTCCGATTTCAATCTTTTGTACCTGTAGTCCTGCCAATCCTCCAATTCGGATTCATAGGAAGAAAGATCCTGACCCTGGTCATTTTCAGAACTACATGAGACCATGGAGAATTGTATCCCAATAAGGATCACAATATTGAATGCCCATCTTCCCACCAAATGAATTGGATTATAGTTTTTAATCCTTGTCAAGATCTTTCCTGTCTTTCAGCTTCTTGTCCTTCACATTTTTATTGAGGAATTTGTTGATGTCCTCAACCGTCTTATTGCTTGTGATCTCTCCAAAGGAATTGATCTCGAACTCAAAGCCTTCAAGGTCCTTATGAACCCTCGGCTCCTTTTTTTTGTCCTCTTTCTTTTTCTTTCCCATAACCAGATAACGAATAATTTCTTTAAAGTTCCATAACCTTAAGGTTTTCCAGGGCATTTGTTAGCCTTTCTTTTACCTCATCAACTCCCAGTATATCCAATGTGATCATAAGATCTGCACCAGCAGGTTGACCTGTTATGCAAACCCTTAGCAATTGCATAATCGCTCCGACTCCCGAACCTTCAGCTTCCGCAGATCTTTCAAGCCCTGCTTTGATCGATTCTGCATTCCAAGGATCAAGTTTATCCAGGGATTGAAGGAATGAAGAAAGAATAGATGCATTTTTTTCATTCCATTTTTTCCTGATGACCTTCTCGTCATATGCCTTGGGTCTTTCAAAGAAGAACCTTCCCTGATCAAGAAAATCGCTCGGAAATACAGCTCTTTCTTTTAGGAGATCCACGATCTTTCCAAGAGATCCTTCATCGTACCTAAGGCCTTCATTGTTCAGATCAGCCTTAAGATATTCTAAAAGCGCTGTATCATCTTGCTCTCTCAGGTAATGCTGGTTGAACCATTTTGCCTTGTCAAAGTCGAACTTGGTTCCGGCTTTTCCGACCCTTTCAATTGTGAATTTGTTGATCAGGTCCTGCATTGAAAAGATCTCCTCGTTATTTCCAGGACTCCAGCCCAGCAAAGCCAGGAAATTGACCACCGCTTCTGGAAAAAACCCCTTTTCTCTGAATCCTGAGCTAAACTCCCCACTTTTTGCGTCTGTCCAATCGATTGGAAATACTGGAAATCCTAGCTTGTCCCCATCCCGTTTGCTGAGTTTTCCATTCCCATCGGGTTTCAATATCAATGGTAGATGTGCAAACCTAGGCGCTTCCCAACCTAAAAATTTATAGATCAGGAAGTGCAACGGGGCGGAGGGCAGCCATTCTTCTCCTCTTATCACATGGGTTATTTTCATCATATGATCATCCACTACATTGGCCAGATGGTATGTGGGCATTCCATCGGATTTGAGGAGTATCTTATCGTCCAAGGTTTCTGATTGGACCATTACCCATCCCCGAACCATGTCTTCGATCCGGACCTCTTCCTTTCTTGGGATCTTTATCCTGATCACGTAAGGTTCGCCCGAGTCTAAAAGTTGCTTCACCTCATCCTCCGGAAGGGTCAATGAATTCCTCATTGTTTCCCTGGTGACGCTGTTGTATTGCGGATTGGGAATCCTGGCGGCCTTTAAACGCTCCCTCATTGCATCTAATTCCTCTGGGGTATCAAAGGCATAATATGCATTCCCAGATTCCAACATCTGGTCAGCATATTGCCGGTAGGTATCCTTTCTTTCCGATTGCCTGTAAGGGGCAAACTCGCCTGGATTGTCCGGTCCCTCATCGATGTTGATCCCGCACCAGTCAAGAGATTCCTTGATGTAGTCCTCCGCTCCGGGAACAAATCTGGTCTGGTCAGTATCCTCAATGCGGAGAACCATTTTACCGCCGTTTGCCCTTGCAAAAAGATAATTGAACAGAGCAGTCCTTACTCCACCAATGTGCAGGGGACCGGTGGGGCTCGGGGCGAATCTTACCCTTATTTCTTCCTTCAAATCTGCCATCCGGCAAAATTAATCAAGGGGAATTCAGAAAGGGAATTATTTGGAGGCAATGCAGGATATTTCCACATTCACTCCTTTGGGAAGGCCAGCGACAGCAACGGTCTCTCTTGCTGGTGGGTCCTGCTGAAAGTATTCCCCATAGATCTCATTCACAGAAGCGAACAGGTTCATGTCGGAAAGGAAAATGCTGCATTTCAAGATGTTTTCATATCCGTAACCCGCTTGATCCAGTATTGCACCCAAATTTTCCATCACCTGCCTTGTCTCGTCTTGGATATTCTCCATTTTCATTTCTCCATTTGCAGGATCTATTGCGATCTGACCTGAAATGAATAGCAATCCCCCTGATTCCACCGCCTGGCTATAAGGTCCTATGGGTTCGGGTGCATTCTGGCTGAAAACAATATTTTTGCTCATCTTAATTTTTTCTCGAAAATAAGGTTTAATGAAAATCGGGGTATTAGGGTCGAAAAAAGTTGCCGAAGAATTGGGAGGAGTACCGGATCTGGGTGCAGAAGTGGTTTCAATTCAATCCTCTGACATTAAGGGTCAGGATATGGTTTTGTGCTGCCTCCATCCGTCCAGCCCCGGCCTCAGTGATGATCTCAGATCATTTGATGGCTTTTTGGGACTTAATTCCATTTATGGGTCTGCCCTTAGTCAATTGAATGAGCTCTCTATCTCCAATAAAAAGGCATTTAGTTTCCTCGGTATGGGTGGATTCCTTTCAAGAAAAGAAATAGAGCTTGGCATCCCCTTCATGGAATCCAAAAATGATCTGGTTGCTGTCTTTGAAAAAGCTGGTTTTGAAGTCATGCACGTTTTGGATAGGGTAGGGCTGGTTACCGGAAGAGTCCTATCCATGATCATCAACGAGGCCTATTTTACTGTCATGGAGGGCACAGCGGAAAAGGAAGATATTGACACCGCGATGAAACTGGGAACCAATTACCCCATAGGTCCCTTTGAGTTGGTAGAAAAAGCCGGGGTGGAGTCTATTTTTAATCTATTGACCAGCATTTTCGCAGAGACTGCGGATGAACGTTACAGGATCTGTCCCCTGCTGAGGGATGAGGTCATGAAAGCCCGCCTGGGCTGATCCTATTCCACAGTGACCGACTTTGCCAGGTTCCTTGGCTGATCCACATTGGTGCCCCGCATTACAGCAATATGATAACTAAGGAGTTGCAAAGGAACCACTGATACGATCGGCATTAAGGCTTCATGGACATGAGGTACTTCAATCGTATGATCTGCGATCTCTTTGATCTGTTTATCCCCTTCGGTAACAATTGCGATAACTATCCCCTTCCTTGCTTTTACCTCCTGAATATTGCTAAGGATCTTTTCATAGGATGAATCCCGCGTTGCGATAAACACCACCGGCATTTCTTCATCAATCAGCGCGATCGGACCATGTTTCATTTCTGCAGCTGGATATCCCTCGGCATGGATATAGGAGATCTCCTTCAGCTTAAGAGCTCCTTCCAGAGCGACAGGGAAATTATATCCCCTTCCCAAATAAAGAAAGTTTTTAGAATCCTTGAACTGCGCAGCAAGTTCCTGGATATAGCCATCATTTTCCAGCACCCTGCTGATCTTTTCAGGAATCGATTCAAGATCAACCAGGATCTCCTGAAATGTCCTTTGTTTGATGGTGCCGCGGGCATTGGAGAGCATCATGGCCATCAAAGTCAGTACGGTTATCTGGGTGGTGAAGGCCTTCGTACTTGCCACCCCGATCTCCGGACCGGCATGGGTATATGCCCCCTCGTGGGAGAACCTCGCAATAGAAGAACCCACTACATTACAGACCCCAAAAATGATCGCTCCTTTTTGCTTTGCCAATTCCATGGCTGCAAGGGTATCAGCTGTTTCCCCGGATTGGGAGATCGCAATGACCACATCTCCTTCGTTGATCACAGGGTTCCGGTACCTGAATTCCGATGCATATTCAACCTCAACAGGGATCCTTGCAAATTCTTCAAATAAATACTCGGCTACCAGCCCAGCATGCCAAGAGGTTCCACATCCTATGATTATGATTCGATCAGCCTGGATGAACTTATTGAAATACTCCCTGATGCCTCCCAAGGCAACTGTTCCGGAATCGAGTCTGAGCCTTCCTCTGAGACTATCTCTGATCGACTTGGGTTGCTCGAAGATCTCCTTGAGCATAAAATGCTCAAAGCCTCCCTTTTCAATGGATTCAAGGGCCAGTTCCACCTCATGGATCACCGGCGTCTTCTTGACATCTTCCGCATTTTTTATGTTAAGTTCTCCATCCTTGATACTGGCGATCTCAAAATCATTCAGGTAGACCACTTTGTTGGTATATTCCACAATGGGTGTGGCATCCGATGCAAGGAAAAATTCATCCTCACCCACACCGATCACCAATGGGCTTCCTTTTCTTGCAGCAATAAGCTGATTCGGGAATTCCTTACTGATCACGACTATGGCATAAGCCCCCACGACCTCGTTAATGGCCAAGCGAACAGCCTCCTCAATAGGACATTTATTGATCTCCTGAATGTATTCGATGAAGGTTATGAATACCTCTGAATCCGTTTCTGACTTGAACTTGTATCCCTTTGATTCAAGCTCGGTCTTCAAAGAAGAGTAGTTTTCGATTATTCCATTATGGATGATCGCATGGCGATTTGTGGAGGAATAATGTGGATGGGCGTTGATATCGTTTGGTTCCCCGTGCGTGGCCCAACGGGTATGCCCCATACCGAGATTTCCGTGGATGGGCTTGTCCTTAAGAAAATCCTCAAGGTCCTGAACCCTTCCTTTCTTTTTGTAAACATCAAGACCGCCATTAAGGATTGCGATCCCAGCACTGTCGTACCCTCGATATTCGAGTCTTTTCAGGCCTTTCATGATTATTGGAAAGGCTTCTTTTTTGCCAATATAGGCCACTATGCCGCACATATTCGATAGCTAGTTAACAGGTATATAATAAACCAATAATTGAATCGATCCAGCCTCTGAAGTCTGATCATTGAATATGAATTGATTCACACTTGATCCATTCAGTGTAGGTAGCAAAATGTAACCCTCACTTTCAACTCTTCCTTCAATGAGGTACTGAAAATACTGGGTAATATCGATGAGGTAATCATTGCCAACGGTGGTAGCAACACCAATTTCACCAAAAGCCCCTTCTGAAAAAGGGATGATATCCTGGTTTTCATTTGACTGAAAAAGAAACACGGTTTGAGGGGGGTCGTAAAATGGGATCTCATTTTGAATGCTTGGGATATAGATCTCAGCACGGTTAACGATCAGATTATCTGCACTGGAAAGGAATTCCAGAATATCCGGGATTTTGATCTCTGGAAGGATTCCTGAGCCTGCCTGAATGAAAACCTGGTTGGCTGTCATGTCGCTTGGAAGGATAGCTCCACTATTCCTCAGGGTATTCAGTATGGAAGGCCTCTCTGAGACCAACTGATTGTATCCCTGCGCATTTTCATTTATCCCAAAGCGGTATTCATCATGTATGGTGTCTTCATCAAGCACAAAGGTGTAGTAGAAATATAGCCCTGTTTGGCTGGTATTTTGGGAGTTTTCAGATGACCAACCTATTACAGAGTTCTCCGATAATTGAGTTATCAGAGCGAAACCCTTTAAATAGGTAACAAATGCATCATTATCGGAGAAGTACACAGATGAGAATTCAACGTCATCGAGCTTTTCATTGATCTCCTCCCCAAGCTCATTGAGCGGTATCCTCAGACTATTACCTCCCAGCTCATCGCTGGTAAATGAAATCTCAACCAGGGGCTCCTTTTCATAGTCGGTTTTACTGAAAGAATAATAAAAACTATCCACAGAAAGTGCCTCTTTTAATCGATGCACCCCCATCCTGATCTGCCCGTTTTCGGCACCATATATATAATTCGGAGTAAGGACCAGGACCATGGAGTCAAAAGTGATACCTGAGCCGGGGGCAAAATCATCATTGTTCAGAGTAACCTGAAAGAAACTATTGCAGTTGACCTTCCCGTAGGTTTCGTTGCTGAACTCTCCCACAAGATAATTTACAGGGAAGGAGGTATTGACTGAATCCCTCAAGAAAGTTGAACACTCTATGGTGAAGGTATCGGTAAACACCACCTCGTAATCACCATTTGATTGAAGGGTTGAAGAACTGATATTATCACCCGATCCCTGGCAGGCACAAAGAAAAATGGCTGGCAATAAGAATATCGCCAGCCTATTTATAAATGAGATATTTGATTCCGGTTTAGCCGGCAAGTTCATTATATAACTCAAGGTGAGAATCGATCATTCCGTCACCGGATTCAATTGTCTGGATCTTCTTGCTTTCCTTGTCGAGGTCTTCCAGGATCTTCTTCATGTCAGCCTCGTCAAGATCATCCAATTGGATCACTTTGTCGGCATAGTTTGCAGCAACCTTGATGAATCCATTGAAGTCAACTGATTTCAGCGGGCTCAATAGGTCTTCATCGATGTCCATCATTTTGGCTTTTTCAAGCAGATCCTCAGCGAACTTATGATCGAAGAAATTGTCATAGACCGAAAATATGGTCTTGGCATTCTTAAAGATAGGATCGTTTTTGTATGTGGTTTTCAAATACAATGGGATCAATGCGGTCATCCAGTCATGACAATGGACAATATCCGGTGCCCAACCCAGCTTTTTAACGGTTTCGAGAACACCCTTGCAAAAGAAAATGGCTCTGTCTCCATTGTCAGAATAGAATTTGTTGTTCTGATCATAGAAAACGGATTTCCTGTGGAAATAGTCTTCGTTGTCAATGAAATAAACCTGCATTTTGGCATTTGGAATCGAGGCAACCTTGATCACAAGTGGTTTTTCCTCGTTTCCTATCGGGATGTTGATCCCAGACAACCTCACTACTTCATGCAATCTGTTCTTCCTTTCATTGATCAATCCGAACCTTGGAACAAGGATCCTGATCTCCATGCCCTTCTCTTGCATCCCCTGCGGGAGTTTCCTAACAAAATCTGCTACTTTGGAAGTCTGAAGAAATGGATTGATCTCTGATGATGCGTAAAGTATCCTAAGCCTTTGATTAGCCATATTTTTCTGGAGTTAAATTTCGAAATGGCGTACAAAAATATGGATTTTTTTCCTTTTTCTCAAGGTTTAGGCCATTATCCGTTTTGATCCCGAAGTCTAAATGAGAATCATAAAAGACTCAAAATCGCTTAGGGAATTTTGCCACGGGGAAAGGTCAAAAGGCAATTCTATCGGTTTTGTTCCTACCATGGGCGCCTTGCACGAAGGTCATATATCCCTTGTTCGAAATGCAAGGGAACAGAACAAGATTTTGGTGGTCAGCATATTTGTTAACCCTCTGCAATTCAATCAAAAGGAAGACTACGAAAATTATCCCAGCACCCTTGATGCTGACAAGGAGAAACTTAATAAGGAGGGTTGTGACATTGTATTTCTTCCCATTGCAGAAGAGTTCTACTCCGAGGCGCCTGGACTCAGCTTGGACTTTGGAAATTTGGAAAAAGTGATGGAGGGAGCTAACCGTCCAGGGCACTTCAACGGTGTGGGTATAGTTGTCGCCAAGTTTTTTAATTGTGTCCAACCCGATAAGGCCTACTTTGGGCTCAAAGACCTTCAACAGTTTTTGGTAATCCGAACCTTGGAAAGGGACCTTGGTTTTGGAATCAAGGTAGTGGGGGTGCCCACTGTTCGGGAGGCTTCGGGGCTGGCTTTGTCCTCAAGGAATCTCAGGTTAAGCGAGAAAGGGAAGAAGGATGCATTGGTCCTTTCTAATGCTTTAAATTCCTTCGTGAGATTATTAAAGGAGGGAAAAGGAATTGATGTTTCCCTGCAGTCTTCCAGGCAAATCATTAAGGGCTCAGGAGCGGAATATGAATACCTGGATATTGGGAATATAGAGGACCTTTCTGAGGTGACCCAAATAAGAAAAGGGGAGACTTACGCCATTTGTGGTGCCATATGGGTAGACGGAATAAGATTGATTGATAATCTCATCTTCACAGGGGAACTGGAGACTCTTGAACTTCTTTGATCAGAATTAAGCTAAAACCCAGTTAAAGGTTTAATTTTGCAGCCCTAGAGCCTTTTTGGCCATGCAGATAGAAGTATTAAAATCAAAGATCCATCGCGTAAAGGTTACCAATGCGGAGCTTCATTATGTAGGAAGCATCTCTTTAGATCCGCTATTGATGGAGGCTGCTGACATTCATGAAAATGAAAAGGTCCAGGTGGTAAACCTCAACAATGGTGAGCGACTGGAAACTTATGTTATCACCGGCGAAAAGGGAACCGGAGAAGTATCCCTGAACGGCCCTGCTGCCAGAAAAGTCCAGGTTGGAGATATCGTCATAGTGATATCTTATGGGATTATTGATAAATCCCAGGTAAGCAACCATAAACCCATACTCATCTTTCCCGATCCTGACAACAAAGTCAGCTGACCAGATTGACGGAAGTTAAAAAGATACTTAAGATCGGGATCCCACTGCTGCTTTCAGCGGTTCTTGTCTGGGCGGTTTTCCGAAATCAGGATCTATCTGAGATCTTCGAAGATATTAAGGGGGCCGATTTCCGATGGATCCTCCTAAGCTTTGTTGCCTCCATGATAAGTCATGTTGCCAGGGCATCGCGCTGGAGGCAATTATACCTTCCTATTGGGTATCGACCATCCACTTTCAGGGTCCTCCTGGCCATTATGTTCGGGTATTTCATGAATATCATCATACCTAGGGCTGGAGAACTTTCCAGGGCGGAGCTGATCAGAAGGACGGATCAGATCCCTTTCGAGGTTTCGCTAGGAACTGTGGTAGCTGAACGGGCATTTGACGTTCTGACCATCATAGTCCTGATCATGGTAGCCCTGACAATAAATTTTGATCTATTCGCAAAGATCTATGAAGCTTCTGTAGCTCAGGTCCCCCAATCTGGCGAACCGGAAGGCCCTAACTATACTCTTTTCATTGTTCTGGGGGTTATGGTGTTGGTTGCAGGGATCCTTTATGGTTTGAGAAGGCTTGTGGGAAAACGCTTTCTAGCCAAGCTCAGATCATTTTTCAGGAATGTGGGCAAAGGAGTGAAAAGCATTAGGTACGTGAAGAACAAGCCCCTATTTATTTTTAATACACTGGCGATCTGGATCATGTATTTTTTTATGAGCTATCTGGTTTTCTTCTCCATTCCCGCGACTTCCGGACTAAATTGGGAGGCTGGGCTCACTGTTTTGGTCATGAGCGGAATTGCGATGCTCGTACCGGTTCAGGGAGGGATAGGGGCATATCATTTGTTTATTTCGACAACTTTGGTTTTCTACGGGATCTCCCAGGATGATGCCCTGGTTTATGCCACTCTTATGCATGCATCCCAATTGGCACTTTATTTTGTGGGTGGTGGTATCTGTTTTCTGATTGGGGTATTTCTTGCCAACAGGTCAAAAAAAGCTCAAGCATGAACTCAAAAGAAAAGATCCTTGACCTTGAGGAATTCATCCGAATCCGTGAACAATTGAAGGCTGAGAAAAAGAAGCTTGTTTTTTCAAATGGTTGTTTTGATATCCTACATAAAGGCCATGTGGATTATCTTGAAAAGGCAAGAGACCTTGGTGATTATTTGGTTCTTGGGCTGAACACCGATGCATCCGTAAAAAGATTAAAGGGAGACCAAAGACCTCTCCAGGATCAGGATTCCAGGGCAAGGGTCATGGCTTCCCTTGAGTTCATCGATGCTGTCATTTTATTTGATGAGGACACACCTGGCGACCTGATTTCTGCCATTTTGCCAGACATTTTGGTAAAAGGAAATGATTATACGCTGGACAATATCGTTGGCGCAGATGTTGTTATGGAGAATGGAGGAAAGGTTGAAACCATTCCATTGGTGGAAGGTTATTCAACCACAAGCATTATTGAAAAGTTAAAAAACTAGGAGTATGATAATTGTAATCGCCGTGTTCTTTATGATCATCAGCTTTGCGGTTTCCTCAAGGCTGAAAGGCAAGTTCAGAAAATATTCAAAGACACCGATCTCCAGTAATATGTCGGGAAAGGAGATCGCCGAAAAGATGTTGCAAGACAACGGAATCTATGACGTCCAGGTGGTTTCAGTACCAGGAAAGCTGACGGACCATTATAACCCCACTAACAAAACCGTTAACCTAAGTCCGGAAGTTTACTCCGGAAGGAACGCTGCAGCCGCTGCGGTGTCTTCTCATGAATGTGGCCACGCTGTCCAGCATGCTAAGGCCTATAGCATGCTTGAATTCAGATCTGCATTGGTTCCTGTTCAAGCGGTCAGCGCCAGGATTATCAACTTCATTTTTATCGCCAGCCTTTTTGGGGGGTTCTTTCTTTTTTCAGCCTTTCCAATGGATCTGGTATTGATGGTGATCATTGGAGCCTACACGGTTTTTACTCTGTTTGCCTTTGTTACCTTGCCTGTAGAATTCGATGCCTCAAAAAGGGCACTTGCATGGATAAGCTCTACCGGAGTAGTTAATTCTCAAGAACATGAACAGGCCAAAGACGCGTTGAACTGGGCGGCCATGACCTATGTGGTTGCTGCAATCGGTTCTTTGGTAACTTTGCTATATTACGTTTCCATTTTTCTAGGAAACAGAGATTGATTAGACCTCATATATGCATTTTGAACTGACTGAAGAGCAGATCGCTGTCCGGGATGCGGCCAGGGATTTTGCCAATATGGAGCTTTTACCGGGGATTATTGAGAGGGATAACGAACAGAAGGTTGACCTGAGCTTGGTAAAAAAACTTGGTGAAATGGGATTTCTGGGAATGATGGTTGATCCCAAATATAATGGCGGGGGAATGGATACGATCTCATATGTTCTTGCCATGGAAGAGATCTCCAAGGTTGACGCTTCTTCAGCGGTCATTATGTCTGTCAACAACTCTTTGGTTTGTTGGGGTCTTGAAAAATTTGGATCCGAGGAACAGAAGCAAAAATATCTTACTAAGCTCTCAACAGGAGAGAACATTGGCGCGTTTTGCCTTTCGGAACCTGAGGCAGGATCTGATGCCACTTCTCAAAGGACAACCGCTGAAGACAAGGGTGACCACTACCTTGTGAATGGCACAAAAAACTGGATCACCAATGGTGGCATCTCAGATGTTTGTCTTGTGATGGCCCAGACAGACCCTGAAAAAAGGCATAAGGGAATCAACTGTCTGATCATTGAAAAAGGCTTGGATGGATTTGTGGTTGGAAAGAAAGAGGACAAGCTCGGGATCAGAAGCTCAGATACCCATTCCTTGATGTTCGGTGATGTAAAGGTTCCTAAGGAGAATAGAATTGGAGAGGATGGCTTCGGATTCAACTTCGCTATGACCACCCTAAACGGTGGAAGGATCGGGATTGCTTCCCAGGCATTGGGAATTGCTTCCGGAGCTTATGAGTTGGCATTAAAATATTCAAAAGAAAGGTCAGCTTTCGGGAAACCGATCTCGCAACACCAGGCAATTCAGTTCAAGCTTTCTGATATGGCTACTGAGATTGATGCCGCCCGGCTTATGATCCTTAGGGCTGCGTGGTTGAAGGATAATGGAAAGCCGTTTGCAAGGGAAGCAGCAATGGCTAAACTTTATGCATCAGAGGTAGCCATGAAGGTTTCGGTGGAAGCGGTTCAGATCCATGGTGGTTATGGTTATGTGAAAGAGTATCATGTGGAAAGGTTGATGAGAGATGCCAAGATCACCCAGATCTATGAGGGCACGTCAGAGATCCAAAGAATCGTTATAGCCAGAGATCTGCTCAAATAATTATACATTTTATTAAAAATCTAACATCCCCTTTTTTATAAAGTGTTGGTTATAGTTGGTTTTTTTTGCTAACTAGGCCCTGATTTAAATAGGCTTGTTATGGGAAACTACGCAGGAATTCTCGATTCCCTAACCATTACCTTTACTGAGGCCAGCAATTACATTGTTAAACGGCCACACCAGATCAAGGATTATCGCCCCATCGGTGATGGCTTGGTTCTTTTAAATACTTCAAATATCCAATCCCCGGAATTTGAAGAAAATTTTAAGGAGGGGGACATAATTTTTGTCCCTTCTGGTAGAAAACTTACATTGGTTTTTGGTGCGGGAAAGGAAGAAAATCTTCCGTCGATCAACAATGAAGCATTCCGAACAAATCCGGATGCTTTCGCAGAAAAGGTTCTGGCAGATGAACCGGTCAAATCTCCTTTTGGCTCTTTTACAATTGCCGAAGTTGAAACAAAGGCTTTTCGCTCGATAAACTTCTATACATCCTTAGACCTTCCCTCTTTTATCATCAGGGATTCTCCAAGGATCAAAAACCTTGTTGTTAACCTTGCGAGGGAAGCAAACAATGATTTCCTGGGAAATGTAAAAGTCTTAAGAGCATATTCTGAGGCTGTGTCCGTAGAAGTTTTCAGATATCTGGTGGACAACCATATGTTCACCGAGAAGATCGCAACTAAACTGAATTACTTCAAGGACCCCAGGCTCATTGAGATTCTAAACTTTGTAAGAAGCAATATAGCAGGAGACCTGTCCAACAGCGTGCTAGCCAATGTTGCCAGTATCTCTGAAGATTATGTGGGACAGTATTTTAAAGCCCATACCGGGATCAATCCTCAGGATTATGTTGAATATCAACGTATGCAAAGAGCCCTTGAGCTCCTGAGGACAACCAAGAAATCCATAAGGGAAGTTGGCTCGGATGTAGGATTTCGGGATACTGCCTACTTCTGTAGGAGATTTAAAATGATGTTTGGGATCTCAGCAGGAAAAATGAGAAAGAAGGAAACCATAGGCAGCGCCTGATCACCTTCCAATCTTAATTGAAGCAGAAATAAAGAGATCTTTCGAATCAAAATCCTCATTGATCTTATCGATCAGGATCCAACCTGCAAGGGAATCCACAGTGAGGAAGGAAAGCACCTGACCCTCATCCAGGCTATCAATACTTTGTACAGGGGTTATAAAGGTTTCCAAGATTGGTCCATCTGAGCCCAGATCAATAAAATCGGACCTGTTTTTGTCCGTAGAGAAGAGCATGGTAGGGTTTAGGGTACTCCAGCCGCTCATTTCAGGCACCAGGACCTGGGAGAAAAATGAGTCTGCCGGAGAAGCGACCAACCAATAATCGGATATGTAATCAAAGCCCAGATCGATTTTTTCTGAGATCAGTCCAGCCTCTTCCAGTGTGAATCCAGTGTCATAACTTGATGAATAGTAGGAATTATAGTTTGTGACATAGGGCGAGCTAAAATTCTCATACAGTGAGTCCACCTCTTGGTCGATGATCACCTGGACAAAATTTGATGCTTTTCTGCTTTTCCCATCAGAAACAAAGAACTCGTACTTGAGTGTATCCCTCAACGAATATGGGTCCATCGGAAACATAAAGGTTGTATCGATGACGGTTGTGTCTGGGAATTCATCTTCTTCCAGGGAAAAAAGGACACCGGTACTTACTTCTTGTATCCTGAAACTTTGGAACCCGTCGAGGGCAAGCAGCCTGACTTTTACGAAAAGAGTGTCATCCAGCCTTAGAAATCCGGATTCTCCTTGCGGAACCAAAACCAGTTTGGGACTAAGATCGATCTCCTCAGGCCTCTGGCAGGCGCCAATTACTAGGAGAAATATCAGGAACCCAACGATCAGGGGTGATTTTATTTTTCCTCCTAACAGAAACATTGAAGCAAAAAATTTAGGGAGCAAATCTGCCTTGGTTATTTTTGCCAAAAATATATCAGATGAAGCTTGTTCAGGCTCTATACTTGATTTGTTTTTGTTTTCCGGTCTTTTCCCAAAACGTCCTGGACCTGGATCATATTTGGGTTAAGGGAACTTTTACCCCAAAGGAGATCAATTCTATCCAATGGTATAAGAATACTGATTACTTCGCCGGATTAAAGGGAAATAAGATCATGAGGTTTTCGGTTACCAGGGGATCGCAACCGGAGATCTTGCTGGATGGCAATGAGGTTAACCTCCAAATTGCGGAGTTTTCGATCAGTTCTGACGAAGAAAATGTCCTGATCCTGGCAAATAAAACCAAGATCTGGAGGCGCTCCTACCAGGGGGATTACTTCATCTTCAATACCGAGACCCGAAGCTTGGAGCAATTGAATGGTTCAGGTGACTTATCCTACGCAACCTTTTCACCCGATGGAAAGAAGGTCGCCTATGTCAAATCTTATGATCTCTTTATATGGGATCTGGAAGAGGGAAAAGAAAAAAGGATTACCGATAATGGAGAAGAAAATATGGTCCTTAACGGCTTTGCGGATTGGACCTATGAGGAAGAGTTCTATTTGACCAAGGCCTTTTGCTGGTCTCCTAAAAGCGATAAGTTGGCCTTTCTGAGCTTTGACCAAACCCAGGTACCCATTTACCCTCTTCAGGTTTGGGAGGGTCTTTATACCCATTCCAGGGAACTGAGATATTCAAAAGCGGGTGAAAAGATCTCCGATGTCGACCTAATGATCTATCACCTAAATGATGGGAAGACCATTGATGTCAATCTGGGGCCAAACGATGATGTTTATGTTCCAGCGATTCAATGGACTTACAACAATGATCTACTCTCTGCAATCCGGATCAACCGTTTCCAAAACAAGCTTGAGATTCTTCATATTGGTGCTAACTCCGGAATGGCCCAGATCATTTTGATCGATGCGGCCAGAGCTTTTGTGGATTTCAATTACCTAAACGAGTTGACTTACCTTGCTGATGGAGAGAGCTTCATTTATCCTTCGGAAAAAACCGGATACAAGCATTTTTTCCAGTTTGAGATGTCCGGAAAGATCATCCGGCAGATCACATCCGGAGATTGGGATGCAGATAAATTGGTCTTGGCCGATTCCAAAAGTGGAAACCTTTACTTCACCTCTACAGAGGAAGGTCCTGCTGAACGACACTTTTATGAGATCTCACTCAAGGGAAAAAAGAAGAGGAAGCTAAGTGAGGCAAAGGGTTGGCATAAGATCCAAATGAGTCCCGATGCCAAATACTTCTTGGATCATCATTCGAATCTTAGCACTCCTCCTTCTTATAAGGCCTACTCTACCAGTAATGCAAAGCTTCTGGCTGAATTTGAGGATAACGCTGAACTTGAGGAGAAAAGAAAGTCGTTTGGATTGGTAATCCCAGAATTGACAAGCTTTGAAGGGGTGGATTCCACCATTTTGCAGAGTTACTCAATTACCCCGAAAAACATAGAACCAGGAAAAAAATACCCCGCTCTGATCTATGTTTATGGGGGCCCCGGAAGTCAAAAGGTCAAGAACAAGTGGCAATTCACTGAACGCGAGTTATGGCATCAATCCCTTGTACAAAAAGGATACTTCATTTTTTGTGTTGACAACCGCGGAACGGCTGGTAAAGGAGTGCAGTTCAAAAAGCAGGTTTACCGCAACCTTGGAAAAATGGAATCCGAGGATCAGATCCTGGTGGCCAAGAGCCTTCAGAAAAAACCTGAGATCGATCCCGAAAGGATAGGGATCTGGGGATGGAGCTATGGAGGTTATATGTCATCCCTGTGCAAGTTTCTTGAGCCAGAACTCTTTCGGTCAGCCGTGGCCGTAGCTCCGGTTACACATTGGGGTTATTACAATGCAGCCTACACAGAACGTTACATGCAACAACCCTCAGCCAATCAGACCGGGTATGCTGCATTTTCACCCCTGAACCTCTCTCATGGGCTCAAAGGGGATTACATGCTGATCCATGCCGCCGAAGACGATAATGTCCACCTACAAAACTCAATGGAACTTGCTCAGAAGCTTGTTCAGGAAGACAAACAATTCGACTTTTTTGTTTATCCGAAAGGTGACCATAAGATCAACGTTGGCATCTCCAGGAAAAATGTTTACCAAAAGATCGCGGACTTTATTCTCAGAACATTATGATTATTAGAACCTTTTTTTTACTCCTTCTTGGAGCAGGGATGATGCTGTCTTCCTGTTCAGGAGATAATTCAGCCAAATTTGATATCGGCGCATTGAAGGACTCCTTACAAGGGGAAATCATGGCAGTACATGACGATGTGATGCCGAAACACATCGAGATTCAAAAGCTGAAAAAAGAGCTTGACTCGCGTATTGATTCCCTGAAATCCGATAGCCTCATAATAGAAAATATGAAGCGAATAGCCTCCCTATTGGATAGTGCATATCACTCTATGAATAAATGGATGTATGAATATGAGCCCATGGGAAGTGAAATGACCAAAGAGGAGATACTGGAGTACTATGCTGAAGAAAGGGCAAAGATTGATTCTGTCCGAACATTGATGTTGGAAAGCCTAAACCAGGCCCAGGATATTCTTATGGAGGAAGAGTGATGAAAAGGTTTCCCCTATTTGTTCTGTTAGGTCTGCTGCTGATGGTTTCCTGTAATGAAGGAAAGCGACTACCAATTATTGGGCCTAGAACAACTCTGGAAGTAGATGGAGCTACCGATACGCTGTATCATTCCATCCCAGGATTTGTATTGATGAATCAGGAAGGAATAGAGATCACCGAAGAAGACCTGAAAGGTAATATTGTAGTAGCTGACTTCTTCTTCACCACTTGCCCATCAATCTGCCCGATCATGAAGACCCAGATGCTTAGGGTTAACGAAGAATTTGCTACCCAGGAGGATTTTAGGATCATTTCCATTTCGATAGATCCCAGGCATGATACCATCGAAGTACTCAAGGACTATTCCCAACGGCTTGGAGCCTCAACAGCAGGTTGGGATTTTCTTACCGGTGACCTGGACGACATACTTGATCTTGCACAAAAGGGTTTTCTTGTATCCGCGGCAGAGGACAGTACCGCGCCTGGCGGATACATCCACTCCGGAGCTTTTATTTTGATCGATAAGGAATTGCGGATCCGGGGTTTTTATGATGGGACCAAGGAGGAAAAAGTGGATCTGTTGATGCGAGACATCAAAAACCTCGAGGCGGAGTATTTTGATTCATAGGGTATCCCTTTCTTTTTTTTTGCTAATCCTTTCTTATGCTTGCACCGACCCGGAGCAACTCAAAATGGATCGTTCAGTATCCCAAGGATTGATCCTGTACCAGAACAACTGCATCCAATGTCATGGAGAGGATGGAAAAGGATTGGGTGCCTTGTATCCACCTTTAGCGGGTTCTGATTACATAGATAAATATCCTGACTCACTTGCTTGCATAATAAAATGGGGACGACGGGGAAAAATAATGGTCAATGGTTTGGAATACGACCAGCCGATGCCTTCAAACGAAAAATTGCTTGACGAAGAGATCACTCATCTGATCAATTATATTCAGAATGCCTGGGGGAATGCGGGTGTTTACACTTCTCCGGAACAGGTCGAGAAGGGCCTAAATTACTGTAACTGATCCTTCGGTGTCGGCTCAGAACTAAGCTGCTTTTGATAAAGGCGTTTGTAGGGACCCTCCTGGATGACCAGATTATCGTGTGAACCTTTTTGGACGATCTTACCTTCCTCCAGTACGAAGATCTTGTCGGCCAGCTTCACTGAACTGATCCTATGGGATATTATCAGCGTAGTGATCTTTCGGGAGTAACCTTTTAACCCTTCTAGTATTGAGTTCTCGGTTTCGGTGTCTACAGCTGATAAGGCATCATCGAGAATGAGTACTTTGGGTTTTCTAATAAGGGCCCTGGCGATCGAGGTTCTTTGTTTTTGCCCCCCTGATAAGGTAATCCCCCTTTCTCCGATCTTGGTGTCGAATTTATCGGGGAACTCCTGAACATTGTCATAGAGGTCGGCGACCATAGCTGCAGATTCAACTAGCTCTTTATCCAGATCGATATCTCCAAAAGCAATATTGTTGGTTATGGTATCGGAAAAAAGGAAAACATCCTGGGGAACATAACCCACCTGATTCCGGTACTGGGGCAGATCGATTCTCTTCAGATCCTTACCGTCAATGGTGATCTTCCCTTTTTGTGGATCATAAAGCCGAAGCAAGAGATTTGCTATGGTGCTTTTTCCTGAACCCGTTGGTCCTACTATAGCCACGGTCTCTCCGGGCTCAATGTCGATATTTACCCCTTCAAGAGCAACCACCCCCGAATCCGGGTAGGTAAAACCGATATCCTGAAATCTTATCTCTCCCTGAAGTTCCTTAACCTGTTCATCGCCGGAGACGAGGTCATTTTTGATCTTAAGAAAATCGTTTAGCCTCTTTTGGCTTGCAGCTGCCCTTTGAATGATGCTGCTCACCCAGCCCAGGGCTGTAACCGGCCAGACCAGGAAGTTTACATACATCACAAATTCGCCAATATTTCCTACAGTGATCGCGCCCCTGCTGACTTCAAGTCCACCAACATATATGGTCAATATGGTGCTGAGGCCAATAAGGGACATGATGGTTGGGAAAAAGAAGGCGTTCACCCTGGCGAGCTGGAGGGTTTTATACTTGTAGTCATTGCTTTCTTTGAAGAAGTAGTCTCCGGAATCCTTTTCTCTTACAAAGGATTTCAGAACCCTGATCCCAGAAAAGGCTTCCTGCACATAGGTGGATAAACCTGAAAGGGACTTCTGGATCTCTTCGGACCTTTTGTTGATCAGATTATTGACGAAATAGATAGAGATGGAAAGAATTGGCAGGGGAGCAAGGACGAAAAAGGTCAACCTGCTGTTGATGCTGAACATCACTGGAATGCAAATGGCGAAAAGGGAGATCAGGTTGAGGCTATACATGATCGCAGGGCCCAGATACATCCTTACCCTGCTTACATCTTCCGAGATCCTGGCCATCAGGTCACCCGTGTTGTTCTTTCTATAGAATGTTAAGGGAAGGCTTTGGTAATGGTCATAGATCTCATTTTTGAGATCATACTCAATGTGCCTTGAAACCTTGATAATGGTTTGCCGCGTAAGGAACAGGAAAATCCCCCTAAGGATGACCATCAAGAGAATAATGGCCCCATAAAGGAAGGCACTTGAAATGAAATTCTCCGCTAACAGTGATCTGCTTTCAAAGCCCGAAAGGATTTGGTACTGGGTATAGGTTTCTTCCATCAGGTCAAATGAATACCTTACAAGGAAAGCAGGCATGATCTGGAAGACATTGGTGGTACAGATGAAAACCACTCCCACCAATAATCTGAACCGATACTTGTAGAGATATTTATTAAGGTATTTGAGCTCTTTCAATGCTTACTATAACCTCCAGAGTTTAGCTTGGGTTCAAATTGTTGAGGGGTTTAAAAAATGCTATTTTTGCGCTTCCAAAAACGGCCCCTGGCCGATTGGGATCAGCAATTGGTCGCTAATTTAAACTTAATAAGATCCACATGTCCGAAGAATTGCTTGCAAATCCATCCACCTCCTCTCTCCTTTTCGATGAAGTATCCAAAATGGGCCATGAGCAGGTTGTTTTTTGTAATGACCCGAACACTGGGCTAAAGGCCATTATCGGGATCCATAATACAGTTCTGGGTCCCTCATTGGGTGGCACCAGAATGTGGCCTTACAAGAATGAAAAATCCGCCATCATTGATGTCCTTCGGTTGTCCAGGGGGATGACCTTCAAGGCGGCCATTTCAGGGTTGAATCTTGGTGGAGGAAAGGCTGTGATCATCGGGGATCCCAAGAAGGGAAAGAACGAAGCCATGCTGAGGAGGTTTGGCAAATTCGTTGATGGCCTTGGTGGGCGTTACATTACAGCTGAGGATGTAGGAATGAGTGAAAAGGACATGGAGTACATCGCCATGGAAACCGAACACGTCACCGGCCTACCGGAAAAATTGGGAGGTGCGGGTGACCCCTCACCGGTAACGGCTTATGGTACTTACATGGGGATGAAGGCAGCGGCAAAGAAAGTATATGGGAGCGATTCCCTCGAAGGCAAAATAGTAGCTGTACAAGGCGTTGGTCACGTTGGAGCAAACCTTGTTGAACTCCTTGTAAAGGAAAAAGCTACGGTCTTGGTTTCAGATATCTTTGAGGAAAAGATCGAGCCTGTTGCTAAGGAATTCAAGGTTCAGGTTGTCCCTTCAGACGAGATAATGGGTTATCCTATGGATATCTATGCTCCCTGTGCACTAGGAGCAACACTTGATGATGAAACCATTCCAAACCTTAAGGCAAGGATAGTGGCGGGAGCTGCCAATAATCAGCTTGCCGATGAGGATATCCATGGTCCCCTATGTCAGCAGCATGGCATCCTATATGCTCCCGATTTTCTGATCAATGCAGGTGGACTGATGAATGTATATGGTGAATTGATGGGCTATGATAGGGAGATCATTTTTAGTAAAGCGGAGAATATTTACGACACCACTCTTTCGATCTTTGAACTGGCTGAAAAGGAAGGGGTTCACACACAACTGGCGGCAATGAAATTGGCCCAGAAAAGAATTGAAAGCGTAGGAAAAATCAAATTGCCTCTATAGAACAAGCAAATGCTCAACCGCAGTCTTTTACGCTCAAGGGTCTTTCACCGGCTATACGGATTGCAGGTTGTCTTTGACGGGACCATGTCATCTTTCTTTGACCGAATACGAGAGTCAATGGAATGGAACCCTGAATCCGGGGAGAAATTACCCAAGGAGGAATTCAAGAAAATAGTCAAGCAAGAGAAGCAAAAATTCCTTGATCTTGTCCTCCTTGACTCTACTGGAAAAGAAAAAGATCAGACTATAGCCAATGAACTGTTGCCAGAATATAAGAGCCAGATAGCACAGGAGTCCCTGAGAGCAAGAAAATCCTTGATGGAATCTGCAGAGAGTGTTCATCAAGCTTACCTGAGTTCATTGGACTTCATCGGGGAATTTTGCTCTTATGGATCTATCCTTGAAAAGGAAAAAGAAAAGAATCTGCCGAAGGGACTGCCACAGAGTCAGACCTTTAAGATGATCGAGGACAATCCTTTTATGGTGTTCTTCGCTAAGAATAAACACTTTTCCAGAAAAAAAAGTGGAATAGATTGGTCCCGGGAGGAGGATTGCATTAGAATGGTCTTCATTGACTCTTCAAAAAACGATGAAGAGTTCAAAAGTTATCTCACCAAAGGAGCAAAGACCCTTGAAGCAAAAAGAGAAATACTTCTCCACCTTGTATCGGAAAGAATATTCTCCCATCAAGGATTCAACAGCCTTTTTGAAGAGCGATTTATCTCATGGTTCCAGGATAAAAAGATCGTACGTAATATGGTCAGGAAGTTCATTAAGGAACTTGATCCCCAAAAAGACGATTATGAACATACTCCCCTTTCGAGCAATTGGGAGGAGGACAGGGAGTTTTTTCTTGACCTTTGGGATCATTCAATAAAAGATTGGAAAGAAAACGAAAGTTTCCTGGCCAAACAGGCAAAAAATTGGGATCCGGATAGAATTGCTCTGATCGATAAAACGTTGATAATAATGGGAATGGCCGAGATGGTCCACTTCCCAAGTATACCTGTCAAGGTTACGATAAATGAGTATATTGAACTGTCGAAAAAATACAGCACGCCGAATAGCAAAACCTTTGTTAATGGCGTACTGGATAAGGTTTCGGGCAAATGGATGAAGTCCGGAAAGGTGAAGAAATCCGGACGAGGTTTGATTGATAATAAATAGAATTATGTCTAGCAGAGGAAATAGCTTTTTTGCATTCCTGATGGGTGCCGGCTTGGGTGCAGCAGCGGGAATTTTATTCGCTCCGGATAAAGGGTCAAACACTAGAGATAGAATGACCTTTTTACTGGATAAATACCGTGAGAAGATCATAGACCTTTTAGGTGAATACCTTGAGGAAGCGGAAGAAATGGATTCTGAAGCCAAGGATAAGGCCGATGAGGTCATAAATGAAACACGGAGTAAAGCGGAAAAACTTTTGGGAGACGTTGACTCCCTTATTGATAAAATTAAATCCAAGAATAAATCATGATTAAGTTTTTTAGAAATGCGGCATTATGCCTTATGGTCTTAGCTAGCGGAATGATCTTTCAGTCCTGCGAAGGGAATTCAGGTGAGATTGAGCAAGGGGAACTTTCAGCCAACAGGTTGATAGAGGTTCCCGCAAGTGCCAGCAGCAATGTTGAGGTTGGACCTCTTCCGATACTGACCTTTGAGAAGCCTGTATTTGACTTTGGCAATGTAGAGTCAGGAGAGGTCGTAGAGCATGTGTTTTCATTCAAGAATACCGGGGAGGGACCATTGATCATTACCAATGCTACGGCCTCTTGTGGGTGTACCGTACCTTCCTGGCCAAAGGATCCGATCGAGCCCAATGGAGAAGGGGAGATCAAGATCAGGTTTGATTCCAAAGGAAAATCCGGTAATCAAAACAAAACTGTAACCATCATGGCCAATACTCAGCCAAGTAAAACAACCCTTACTGTTAAAGGCATTGTCAATTCACCTGTTAAGGAGGAGGATCAGAATTCATGAGTTGGTTTGATTTCGTGATCCTCCAGTCTTCAGGACAGGGAGGCGGGATGATCCAGCTCTTATTCTTTGGCGGGATCATTCTGGTATTTTATTTCTTCATGATCCGTCCTCAACAAAAAAGGCAGAAGGATGCGAAGAATTTCCAAAACGATATAAAGAAGGGAGACTTGGTAGTTACCGTCGGAGGAGTGCATGGAAAGGTTTTCGAGGTACTGGATGCGGAGATCATATTGGATGTGGATCGTGGTACGAAGCTCAAGATAGATAAGAGCGCCCTATCCCTTGAATCTACCAAAAGGGTGAACCAGGAGGAAAAGAAATAAGGAAAAATGAAAGGTCAGGGAAAAGGCAAGGGTTTAAAGCTTTCCTGGTCAACAATTGTTTCCTGGGGAAAGAGCAAGAACCTTAGGATCTTTGTTCTTTGTTTTTTTGTAGCCCTGGTGTTCTGGGGCTTGAAATCCCTCAATAAGGATTATCAGACAAATATCAACATGCCGATCCGTGTGGTCTATAATGATTCCGCCTTCATTCCCCTTGACCCGCCCCCCGAAGAGATCCCAATGCGTGTTTCAGGTTATGGATGGGATCTGATCAGGTGGACCTTTGGCTGGAAGATAGACCCTCTTGAGATCGAGCCGGATGGACTTCCGGAGAATCAGCTACTGATCTTTCCAAAATATTCCGAGAGGATCACAGGCAAACTTCAGGATCTGAAATTGGTTGACTACCTGAACTCGGATGCACCCTTGAATTTTGATTTCCTTGACAGGAAAACAGTTCCGATTTATTTTGATTCTACAGCTCTGTCCCTGAAGGAAGGCTATTATTTGGAGCCTGGCTTAGTAATTATGCCTGATTCTCTGACCTTCATGGGCCCTAAATCCTTATTGGAAAACCTTCAGGACCACTACACTCTAAGCATACCTATTGATGAAATTGATAAGGATTTTAGCTCATCTTTCTCCGTTCAGTTTCCACATTCCGAACTGGTTTCGGTGATACCGGAAGAGATCGATATTTCATTTCCGGTAGGAAAGTGGAGCATCATCGAAAGGACTATCGGGATAGAGATCAGAAGTGCAGGAAAGCGGGATCCCGAACAATGGACTTTGAGTTCCCAACGGGCAAGTCTTTCCATTCGCTTTCTGGAAGGCGCGGAGGAAACCGCTGAATTTGATTCCATCAGAGCGTATGTTTCGCTTGATGTTCTTGGTCTTGATAGTTTAGTTCAGGTTGAGATAGAAAACCTTCCGAAGGAAGTTGGCGGCTTTGAAGTACAGCCTGATAGTGTAAAGGTCAGAGGCAATGGAGGCGCCTCGAGCTAAGCCATTTCTTCTTGGGATCACCGGAGGAATTGGGGCCGGGAAATCCACCATTTCAAAAGTCTTTGAGATCCTTGAGGTACCGGTTTATTATGCCGATCAACAGGCATCATGGTTGATGGATAATGATGAAGGAGTGAGAGATCTACTCCTGGGTTCCTTCGGAAAAGATGCTCTTAAGGATGGGAAGGCAAACAAAGAATTCTTCAGGAACCTGGTTTTTGAGAATGAAGCTGAGAGAAAAAAGTTGAACGGAATAGTTCATCCTGCAGTGGGTCGTGACTTTAAAGATTGGGTGGATTCATATTCGGATAGTCCCTATCTCCTCAAGGAAGCCGCATTATTGATCGAATCAGGATCCTACAAAGAGCTGGATATGCTTATAGGGGTATTTGCTCCCAGGGATGAAAGGATCAAAAGGGTGCTCCGAAGGGACACTTTCAGGAGAGAGGAGGATGTGATCAAAATTATTTCCAGGCAAATGCCGGAGGAAGAAATGAGGAAATTCTGCCAGTTTCAGATCGAAAATGATGGAACCAAAAGCATTCTGGAGGAGGTTTTGAATTTTGATAAAAGCCTGAAAGAGCATCTTGCCGAAAAGAATTCTGTATGAGCATAACCGAATCGACATCCAGATACGATCTGCTTGAAAAGAAAAGCACCGGGGAGATCTTGAAAGAGATCAATCAGGAGGACAGTAAAGTCCATCTGGCTGTAAAGGAAAAGCTCCCCAAGATTGAAAACCTAGTGACGTCTATTCTGGAGCGAATGGAAAATGGGGGCCGTCTATTCTATATCGGTGCTGGCACTAGCGGGAGGCTCGGAATACTTGACGCTTCAGAGTGCCCGCCTACCTTTGGCGTTGAGCACGGATTGGTAATAGGCCTGATCGCTGGTGGGGATTCCGCAATAAGAAAGGCGGTTGAGTTTGCTGAGGATGACCCTGGTCAGGCATGGAAAGACCTTAGGGATAATGATATTTCCAAAAAGGATTATCTGGTTGGGATTGCTGCATCGGGAAAGACCCCCTATGTTGTAGGTGGACTAAAAGATGCTCAGGACAATGGAATAGGAACCGGATTGGTGACATGTAATCCGGGGTCGGCAGCATCCAGGCATGCAGATCATCCCATAGAGATCAATGTAGGTCCGGAATACCTTACCGGGAGTACCAGGATGAAGTCCGGGACTGCACAAAAGCTGGTGTTGAACATGATCACCACCACGGTGATGATCCGGCTTGGACGGGTAAAGGGGAACAAGATGGTTGATATGCAATTAGCCAATAACAAATTGCTGGATAGAGGCACCAGGTTCATAATGGAGGAGCTTGACCTGGAGGAGTCCGAAGCCAGGGAATTGCTGAAAAAGGAAGGAAGTGTAAGAAAAGCCTTAGATTCCAGAAGCAATGCATGAACTGACCCCACATCATCGATGGCTTTCGGTCTATGATCCGTCTCTTGATCCGGATTCACCCTTTTTCGGCAAGGAATATAATTACGATCTCTATACGGACAACATTTACGGTTACTACATAGATCCTGCCTGGGATTATATGGGCTCAGAAACCACGTACCTAAAATTGCTCTGCGTGGATGATGATGACGGGTTTGCTATCCTGCAGTTCATCGGTGAGTGGAATGATGCTTTGCACAATGACATCATGTACCTGAAGCGAAATGTGATAGACCCACTGATCCGCAGAGGTATTCACAAATTCATTTTGGTAGGGGATTATGTGTTTAACTTCCATGGCTCTGATGATTGCTACTATGAGGAATGGAGGGAAGACATAGGCCCTGAAGGCTGGATCGTGGCGATCAATTTCAGGGAGTTTGTGGCGAAGGAATGGAGCAAATATGGGCTGGATGCTCATATGCTGTTTGGCGAACCATGGAATGTGGATGCCTGGAGAACCCTTTCTCCCATAGGCCTTTTCGGGATCATTCAAAACAGGCTGAAAAAGGCATTAAGCCAGGACCACCCTCATTGAATAGGGGAAATAGTATCTTTTTCCGGTATTGATCTCTTTGCAAAGAGCTCTTGTCCTTATCCTCTTCAATAATTTGAAACTCCTGGCTTCAAAGTTGAATTCAGCACCCTCTTTGACCGATCCGACAAGGATCTCATTTTCCCCCAGGGGAGGAAGAAAGGTCTTATAAAGTGCAACCTTGGATGAAAGGGAAGCAGGCGGGTTGAATTGGATCTTTTCCAGGGCTTTCTTTTGTGCCGGACTGAATAGATCATGAGCTTTGACCTCGGAGATCAGTTTTGCGAATTCCTTTTTCCACTCTTTGCCATGAGGATCTACCGTCCTTCCATATTTTACCTGGACCAGCAAGTGAGCATATTCATGTAGATAAGTAAGACAGAACAGTGGAGGAGGCATATCCTGATTAAGGGTTATTTGATATTCCCCTGTTGCGGGATCATGGCGAAAATCTCCCAGCTTGGTCTTCCGTGGTTTCCTAAGCTTCAGAGTAAATGGATGGGCCTCCCATTGAGCTCTGAAATGAGCCCTTAGATCTGGTGGGAGGATCTCTTTGATTTGTTTTTTTGACATAAAAAAACCGCAATCTCAAAACGAGAGTGCGGTTCTATTTTTCAATTCTGAGGATCAGCCGTCAGCTTCCTTTGCGTCTTCTTTTTCGGCTTTTTCAGCATCTTTTGAAGTCTTTGCTTTTGGAGCAGCTGCTTCTCCACCTTCCTCATCGCCGCCTTTCTTCATGGACTTAACATCTGCTTCCTCTGCTTCTTCATCTATCTCCTCTGCCTCCTCCATGTCCTCATCCATATCTTCCATCTCCTCTGCCTCCTCCATCTCCTCCATTTCCTCGGCTTCCTCCATCACCTCTTCTTCCTGGACATCACCTTCCGATGCTGCTCCATCTCCTCCGCCACAAGCCACGAAAAACATCATGGCAAGAGCAATAAAATAAAACGGTAATTTTCTCATGGTTTTTTCCTTTTTAGTATATCAAAGATAATTAATGAGCAATTCAAACCTATTTTTTGGCTTATTTTTTACGAAAAACCAAGGTTATCGGAACGCCCTGGAAATCAAAGCCTTTTCTTAGCTGATTTTCCAGGAACCTCTTATAACTCGATTTTAGTGCTTTGGGGAAATTGCAGAAAAAGGCAAATGTGGGAGTATTTGTAGGCAGTTGAGTGACATATTTTATCTTGATCTGCTTACCCCTTTCCATCCCTGGAGGTCTTTCATTGATCTTCTTTAACAAGAGGTCATTGAGTTTTGAAGTGGAAACCCTCTTCTTCCTTTCTTCATAGATCTTTTGAATGATCTCCAGGGCCTTGTGCACCCTTTGTTTTTCATGGACTGAAATAAAAAGGATGGGGATGTACTGGATTGCGCCTAACCTGGCCCTTATTGCTTTTTCATACTCTTTGGAGGTGTCCTTATCTTTTTCTACCAGATCCCATTTGTTGACAAGGATGAGTACTCCCTTTTTTCTTTGAATGGCCAGGTGTAGGATATTCATATCCTGGCTTTCAAGCCCTTGCTGGGCATCCAGCATCAATACACATACATCCGCATCTTCTATTGCTCTAACAGCTCTGAGAACTGAGTAGAATTCCAGATCATCCCGGACCTTTGCTTTTTTCCTGAGGCCTGCGGTGTCCAACAGCTCAAATTCCTGTCCGAAGCCTTTCATTATTGCGTTGACCGGATCCCTGGTGGTTCCGGCTTTTGGCGTTACTATGCTCCTTTCGTATCCGAGCAGCATGTTCGTCATGGATGATTTCCCCACGTTTGGTCTGCCTACTATGGCAATTTTGGGCAAACCTTTCTCCTCCCTTTCCTCTTCCCTTGGGATGTTATCGGTGATCGCATCCAATAGGTCCCCTGTTCCTGTTCCTGTTTCAGAGGAAATATTGAATATTTCTTTAAATCCAAGCCCATGGAACTCTCCTCCAAAATGCACCTTATCTGGTGTATCGGATTTGTTAATGATCAAAAACGTAGGCTTCTGTGTTTTCCTTACCAGATCAGCCACCTCCTGATCAAGTCCCGTCAATCCCGTCTGAAGATCGACCATAAACAATAAAAGGTCTGCTCTTTCCAAACCCTGGAACACCTGCTTTCGAATTGCTTCCTCAAAGACATCATCCGACCCCTGAACGATCCCTCCGGTGTCCATGAGGGTAAAGCTTTGGTCCTTCCACTCTACGGTTCCATATTTATTGTCCCTGGTTACCCCGCTCTGGTTGTCGATGATGGCTTCCTTTCGCCCAACCATCCGGTTGAAGAAGGTAGACTTGCCCACATTGGGCCTTCCCACTATGCAAACCAGTCCTGCCATTATTTAAATCCAAGTTTTTTCATGGAACTCTCTTTCTTCCTCCAGTCCTTTTCAACTTTTACATGGGTTTCCAAAAAGACCTTCTTTCCAAAGAACTTCTCGATGTCTTTTCTCGCCCTGATTCCTATCTCTTTAAGCATGGAACCCTTTTTTCCAATGATAATGCCTTTTTGAGTATCCCTTTCAACAATAATGACGGCTCCAATTCTGAGGATATCAGGGTCGTCATGAAAGTATTCGGTTTCGACCTGGACTGCATAGGGGACCTCCTGCTTGAAGAGTTCGAAAACCTGCTTTCTGATACTCTCTGAAACGATGAATCGCTCATTTTTATCGGTTAGCTGATCCTGGTCGTAGTAGGCCGGATGTTCGGGAAGGGCCTTTATGATCTTCTGCATCAATTTTTTGGTGCCGGATCCCTTTAGTGCCGAGATTCGGATGACATGATCCCAGCTAAATTCTTCCAGTTGCTTTGGGATCTCGACCTCATCTTTCATTAGGAGATCCATTTTATTCAGGACCAGGTATTTGGGGCATTTGGCTTTTTTTATCAGCTCAAGCTCAGGGTATTTGGAAGGGAAGGGGTAGGGGATCATGAAAAGCAGAAGATCCGCATCTTCCAGGGCGCTTTTGGCTTCCTTCATCATCCATTCCTGGAGGGCATAGCTGGGGTCGATGAGTCCCGGGGTATCCGAGAAGACCACCTGGAAGTCATCCCCATTGACTATTCCCAGGATACGATCACGGGTTGTTTGCGCCTTTGGAGTTGCGATAGCCAGTTCTTCCCCTACCAGCCTGTTGAGCAGGGTAGACTTGCCTACATTGGGCCTGCCTATGATGTTCACAAATCCCGATCTGAATGCTTTTTCCTTCAATTGGAGACTGGTTGAGCTGGCAAAAATCCGAAAGTTTTTTCTTAGTTTTGCATACACATCGCGGGGTAGAGCAGTTGGTAGCTCGTCGGGCTCATAACCCGAAGGTCGCAGGTTCAAGTCCTGTCCCCGCTACAATGCAATCAGCCCGGTTTTCCGACCGGGCTTTTTTTATGATCGAAACAAAGCCTGGCTTTGGTTGAGATCAAAAAAAGCACAGCAAAGGCGAAGCCCTTGGGCTGATTGCATTGTATGCTTCTCTGTTTGGACTCACGGATCTGAGGGAGGGCCCAGCGTGTTGCGATCCGTAATTCCTGCTTGCCCTGAAGTCAACTTGTTGTACTTCTGGGTCACTACTTCCGAGCTTCTTTTTTGTATGCTTCCCTCTATGGCACTCACCGCCCTGAAGCCAAAGCCTGTGGGAAGGGGGCGGTAATTCCTGTCCAACAATAATTCAGGCTATTTTTGAACCATGACCCACCCCCTGAGAGACTTTCTATTTTTCTTAATTCCCCTTCCGACATCGTATTCTCGCTTCTGAAATATTTTGAATTAGGAATTTTCCTTTAAGTGAAGTGTATTCTGACCTTGATAGGAATTCACAAAACCTCGATACGAATTCACAAAACCTCGATACGAATTCACAAAACCGTATCAGGAATTCACAAAATAGCAATAGGGTTTCACTAAAGGTTAAAGAAAATACTCGGTTTTCATGGTTCTTTTGAACAAAAACATGTCATGAAAAAAATTATTACTCTTTTCTCCCTTCTTCTAATCTCTGCAAGCTTGTATGCTCAGACCACCAATGGGAATGAGTGGAACTGGGAATTTTCCAAAAGGACTGGCGCCACCTGGACAACCGTGGCCTCTCGGAATGGAGGTGGTTTTGCAAATATTTGTTCCGGGACAGTTTATAGATTCAGAATAATCTATGATGGGAATCTTCCAACATACTACCCAAGTTTATGTTCCCCTAATAACCCGGTTATCAATATTGGCTTTCTAGGGATTACAAAATGGGGCTTCAATTCTTCAGGAAGTTCCATTTCAAATCCAACCATTGTTCAAGACCCTGACGTTGCAGAATATGTTTGTACTTCCCCTCAAAATGGGCCCAATAATTTGAAATATTGGGATGTTTATGTTGAGTATAGAGGAAAGAACAATGCGGGGGTGTTTGCCTCCGTTCTAGGACAGGCTTGGAATGCCTGTCTTTATCAGGACCAAAATGGGTCCTGTTGGCTGGGGGAGGTTGATGGTACTGGAAACAATATTTATTATATAGGAGGGTGGGAATATTACTATACCTCGGGTTTAAACATCAGCCATTCTTTCTCAACAGGATTTAACCCTGATAACTTTGTAATTACTAGGTTGAATGGAGCTCAAAACTATTCTCACGATTGTGCCCCATCAGATGTTGATTACAAAGTAAATTTTATTAACGGTTTGGTTTATGATTGGGACATTACAAACGGATGGTCAGAGAATAGTCCAAATAATGATAACAAGGTAGTTGTAAACAACGCTGGTGGAGCGCTTAATGCAACCCTAAAATGTTTTATCACAAAACCAGCCACCTCTTCATGCCCGGTTCAAACCCATACGGAGACAAAGCAATTAACTACAATCACAGACTTTCCAAATTTCTCAAGTTGGCCATGGGATGGTCTGCGTCCTGCAGTAGCCAATAATTTCTGTAATAATGGTATCCCGGAAAGATATCGATTAAAACCTTATCCGGGAACGACCTGGCAAGATCCAAGTATGGATGGTTTTATTCATTATGAATTCGAAATTACATCATCCCCGAATGATGCTGCCAGGATAGGAAATTCTGCTGTGCAAAATGGACAAACCTTTTGGTCTCTTTATAGAGATGTTTGGGTAGATTATAATGGAGAAGATGAGTTTGAGCTTAGGTGTAGAGCTGTCTATGATTGCGGAAACGGAGAGTGGACTTCCAGAACCTTTACTACAGAATCACCTGAACCGGCACCAGATGTTATCATAACTCCTATTGAGGCTGATGGACTCTGTGCAGGGGATAAGGTAACACTGAAAAGATCAGGAGGCGTCAATAGCAACCTCCACTGGGTAATCATTCAAGGAGCTACCGCGGTTAGTTCTTCCACCAATGATGAGGAATTCCGAGTGAAGCTTTCTTCTGGTTTCGTGGAGGCGATAATCGGAGTAAGTAAAACCGGAACTTGTGGATTGGGACCATCAACAGACTATACAATTGACACATATCATCCAAATCATATCCCCGATGCTAGTTTCTCCTGGACTGGAAATCCAAATCATTGTGATCTGGTTTTTACGATTGATAACCCTCAAAATGGATTTGGGTACTATTGGGATTTTTCAATTAACGGAGGCCCAACATGGTATAAGCCTGTTCCCGAAGGAGGAGTAATTGGCACAACGGCGATTCTTAACCCTCCCACATGGAATCCGCCAGGCAATCCCAATCCGACGTACACATTATATGTCAATGCGCACGCTCAGACCTGCTTAACTGATCAGACAGATATCGTGCATGATCAGATCTCTATTCTAAGAACCGGAGAATATGATTGTAATGACAATTCTCATGATCCATGGAGGAAGGGAGCTTTCTCAGAAGATGATCCTTTGGGTTCAGAGCTAAGTATCTTTCCCAATCCGTCTGCTGGTTCTTTTTCTATCACGTCTGATTCTGAAATTATTCAGGTCTCTATTATTTCTTTAAAGGGTGAGGAAATTCAGACATTATTTCCAGGTTCCAAGGGTGTTGATGTCGAAATTCAAAAGCCCGGACTGTATTTGGCAAAAATCCATTCAGTGGATGGAACATTTGCTGTAGAGAAAATCGTGGTGGAATAGACTTCATAGATAGGGGGCTCCTTAGCCCCCTTTTTTTTCAAAAAGAGTTTAGGAATCAAGATCCCCAGGTGGATCCCGGAACAGCTCCGGGAACCGCCCGCAGATGACGGAAATGAGTGACTTGCTGAAATCAGGGATTATTTGAGCGGCATTATTATTCTGAAAATGCAGGAAATTAATCCTAATCATCCCTAAATTTGATATCCTATTAATCCGGCGAAAGCCAAAAACTGAGGTTAAAATAAATTATATGAAGATACTGTACTCAATCATTGCCTTTCTTTTCATCATTGCCACCAGCCAGGCGCAGGTTCAGAGAATCCCTCTACATGAGGGATTCACCAGTTCAACCTGTGGTCCTTGTGCTCCTGGAAATGCCAACCTGGACGCGATCTATGCTACTGCTCCCCACAAGCAGATCATTCTTCGCTACCAAATGAGTTGGCCTGGTACAGGGGATCCCTACTATACAGCAGAAGGGAATACCAGAAGGAACTACTATAACATCAATTCTGTGCCCAGACTTGAAGTTGATGGAGCATGGGATGGGAATTCAAATGTTTATACCGCGGCCCTAAGGGATTCAGCCTATAACCGTCCTGCCTATATGACCATCGATGTTGAGCATGAAGTCCGTTGTAATCAGGTAGACATCGATGTGACTGTTAAAACCCTTCAGGCTTTTTCAGGGACTAACGTTCTGCATATTGCCATCGTCGAGAAAGAGACTTACAATAATGAAAAGACCAACGGGGAAACCGAATTTGCCTATGTGATGAAGAAAATGGTCCCTGACGCAAACGGTACCAGCCTTGGAGCTCTTGCTAATGGGGATTCGCTGCACTTCACGTTTTCACATACCTTTCCTGGAAATTACAGGCTCCCACCAAACGCCAATAATCCCATCAACAATGCCACTGAGCATTCTGTTGAAGAATTCTTTGATCTTGAGATCGTGGCCTTTGTTCAGAATACTGGAACCAAGGATATTCATCAGGCAACATATGGTTTTGATCTGATCAATACCGATGCAGCGATCTCGCAGTTGACCATGCCTTCAAGCATGCCTATCAATGGAACTTCTATCCAGGGTATGCTTCAGAACTGGCAGGATGCGCCTATAACCTCCGCGGACATCTTTTATTCAATTGATGGTGGCGCTGCACAGTCCATGAGTTTGACCGGGATCAATGTGCCTTACGGTGTTGAGCACCCATTTACCCACAACGTTCCCTGGACACCAGCCGCGCCAGGTCAGTACAACGTTAAAGTTTGGAACGGCAACATAAACGGAATAGCGGATGAGGTGGCTTGCAATGACACTATCTCGACTGTCGTGACTATAACCCCGACGGTCACCGCCCCTCAAGCGGATTTCACCTGGGGGGGAAGTAGTCTGAATGTGAACTTCACTAATACGTCCTTGGAAGATTCCATAGCCACCAGCAGCTATTTCTGGGACTACGGTGATGGGAGTGCACCAGGTTTCCTCGAAAACCCAAGCCATACCTATGCTTCGGCCGGAACCTATAATGTTTGCCTTACCGTTTTCAATGTGGTTGGGAATGACCAAGAATGTCAGGATGTAACTGTGCCCTTGGTTGGGTTGAATGATCTGATCGAAGAAAAAGTAGCCGTTTTCCCCAACCCTGCAACAGATTTCATCAACGTCGAGAATGGTCTTGGTGAGCCTGTGGAACTCGTTCTGATCAACCCATTGGGTGAAACAGCAGCGGTTTCAGGCCTTGATGGGGGTGGAGTCACCAAAATTGATCTAAAAGGAATGCCTGCGGGCGTTTATTTCCTTGAGATCAATGCTTCAGGTGTAAACAATAAGAGAAAGATCATCATAGAATAATAAAGGCCTTTCCCCTTGGGAGTTGTGTGCTTCCAAGGGGAAAGGATCCTTACCCTCTAAGGCCCTTCCCCCTGGAGATCAAGTACCCAAGCTTTCCAAAGAGCAACATCCATGGGGTTCCGTGTAGGAAAAGGTCGAACCAGTCAATTGCACCCATTCCAACAGCTCCTCCGGCAACCCACCTGAGTTTTCCTACGATATGAGGTTCCGGTGTAAATGGAGCCAGGCCGAGAGTTAAGCAGAGGAGTATTAAAAAGGGGAGGGAAAGAAAGTTTTTCATGAAAAACAAAAATAACATCCCTGCTAAGCAGAGATGCTATTTGACTTGTTTAAAAAACCGTTTAAGAAGCTTTTTTCGTTCTCCAACCGAAAATGCCATAAATAGGGCAGTAGCTGATAAAACTGGTGATAAGGAATATAACGGAAACAGCTACAAGCACCATTCCTATTACTCCGGGAATCACTCCAGTAAAAAACAAGGTGGTAAATAGAACCGCTATTATGGCTCTGATTATTCTGTCAGTACTGTTCATGTTAGCTTTCATGACCACTTTATTAATTAATTACAGCCCCTAAACAAGATAAATGGGCTTTTCCTGTCAGTGACCTGAGTCACAAAAGCTCAATTTTATTTCTTCCCAATCTGATCTTACCCTTTCTTTCCAGTTCCTTCATTAACCTGGAAATGACTTCTCTAGAAGTATTGAGGTCATAGGCGATCTTCTGATGGGTGGAAACGATCTCACGCCCATCGAAAATATCAGCTTTCTTTTGAAGATATTCGAAAAGGCGTTCGTCCAGATTGTTGAAGACCACAGAATCGAGGGTGGCCATTAACTCTGAAAATCGTTGGGTATAGGTTTGAAGAACGAAATTGTTCCAGTCCGAAAACCGAGACCTCCAGTCGTCCATTTTTGAAGCGGGAATAAGTAAAAGCTTTGCCTTGTCTTCAGCCACGGCTTTGATCTGACTTGGAACATGCGCCATGCAGCATTGAAAGGTTACAGCACAGCTTTGTCCTGGGTAGAGAAAGTAAATAAACAGTTCATGGCCCTCATCGTCTTTTTTCAGAACCTTTAATGCACCTTCAAGAACAAAAGGGAGCATTTTGATAGAAGACCCAAAGTCCATTACGGTTTGCTCGGGATCAAACTCAACAATAGTTCCGGAATTTATAATCTCTTGCAGCAGTTCCGGATCTTTTAGAGAGGGAAATTTTTCCTTTATCGAACCTATATTCATTTGTCTAAAGTAAAAACCCCGATACTACATCTCGTGTACCGGGGTCTTAGGTTATCCTGTATATGAGAATTCGAGGTAATTCACCTTCACCTCTCACTCACCAGCCTGTCTTTACATAGCGGCCTGATATCTTTCCTCAACCGCTGCCCAGTTGATCACATTGAAAAATGCGTTTATGTAATCAGGTCTTCGATTTTGGTAATTCAGATAATAGGCATGCTCCCAGACGTCAAGTCCCAGGATAGGTGTTCCTGAACATCCTGAATCAGGCATTAAAGGATTTTCCTGATTTGCGGTTGAACAAACTACCAGTTTGTTGTTCTCAACGCATAACCAAGCCCATCCGGAACCGAATCTGGTTGCAGCAGCTTTAGAGAAGCCGGCTTTGAATTCATCAAAAGATCCAAAGTTTGCATCTATCGCATCGGCCAGGATCCCTGATGGTCCTCCACCATTTGGGCTCATTATTTCCCAGAAAAGCGAGTGATTGTAGTGCCCGCCTCCATTGTTCCTTACCGCGGCAATGTCGGAATGTGAGGCACATAGTTCTTCGATAGATTTACCACCAAGTCCGTTTGCTTCGACTGCAGCGTTCAGATTGTTTACATAAGCAGCATGGTGTTTGCCATGGTGGATCTCCATGGTTTTTGCGTCGATATTAGGCTCAAGCGCATCCTGAGCATAGGGTAAATCCGGTAGTGTAAAAGCCATTGTAGTTAGAGTTTAATTGGTCCTTAAATTATTAAAAAAATCTTTGAGCAAAGCTTCGCTTTCTTCTCTAAACAAACCTTTGAAGATCTTAGTTTTCGGATGCAATAAAGATTTGTTGTGTAGTGAGTATCCGCGTTGGGTGTCATCACTTCCGTAGTAAAGAGTTCTTATCCTTGCCCAATAAAGTGCCCCTGCGCACATGGGACAGGGTTCCAGGGTTACGTACAGGTCGCAATCCTCCAGAAACTTGCTTTGAAGTTCGTAACATGCAGATGTTATGGCCTGGATCTCTGCATGAGCAGTGGGGTCATTCAGCCTTTCGCATTGGTTATAGGCCTTGCTGATGATCCTTCCATTGCTGACAACAACCGCACCTACAGGGATCTCACCTTCTTCCCCTGCTTTCCTGGCCTGCCTTAAGGCCTCTTTCATAAAATATTCAGGAGAATGAATTGAAAGCAATCAGAATGGGTTTGACTTGACCTTTATTGAATTCATGATACCCCATGCAGCATCCTGATACTTGTCCCTATCGAATTGTGGGCAACTAAAATTGAAAACCAGGATCCTGTTCTGAATGATCATGTATTGGACTATGGTGTACTTCTTCTCATAAGCATTCGAAAATCTTGTGGCTGAGGTGAATTCGAAATAGTAGACCTTATGCTTGTGAATTTCTCTTACACCCTGCTTTTCGATCTTGATCTTATCGTAGAGGTAATTCAGGTTCGATTGCTGAAACTCTCCCAACAGCTCCAGGTCGTTCCCTTCCCAGAAATTATCCGAGATCGACAGACCAAATTCCGCCAATCTATCCTGAGAGGAATACATGGCGAGTGGCATCTTATAAAGCATATATCTTTCAAGAATGTCCTGTTCACCCATTTCATAGAATTCAGCTGGTACCCTAGCGTGGATGCCATCGATAAGCTCCACCTTTTTCATTTTGGTTTTGGATCCGGAGAAGGCAAAGGCCAACGGGATCAGGAGAACTGTCAATATTATTCTATCGCATCCTATCCGCATCGCGTACAATTTTTTCATCCCTCTTTATGAATCTGTTCGCCACAACATTACTGAACATTGCTACTGCTGGAAGGTAAAAACCCATATGAAAGACCCCTGGTATGCCTGGCATGATCTCTTTATCAAGCTGTGTGACCAGATAAATGGCCAGACCTAGGGATAGTCCCATGATCACCGAATTCAAGGCTCCAATCTTGATCTGCAATAAGCGGTTCCGAAACTGAAAGATCTCGAAAAAGGCAATTCCTGCCGCGATTAGAGCCAGGCCAGCGATAATTCCCGCGGGGAGATAGCTCGCGGTATCCTGCCCGGAGACCAGATCCCTGCTGATCTCCCCGATTGCAAAAAGGAGGTACATGGATGAGCCTTCGGAATCGGTTTTTGACCAGATCGGGAAAAAAACCATTAGAATCATGCAGATCCCTGTAACACCAAGGAATAAACTCTGAACTCTTTGCAGCATGCTTTTATAAGCTAATTTTGAGGCAAAACTATTGAATAAATAAAGCATAGACCTAATGGGAAAAGCCTTTATTGTTGATGCGGTAAGAACTCCGATCGGGCGTTTCGGAGGTGCCTTAAGTTCGATTCGTCCTGACGATCTGGCAGCGTTTGTGATCAGGGGTCTGGTGGATCGCAACCCTGATGTTAAACCTGAGGATATCGAAGACGTGGTTTTCGGCGCGGCCAACCAAAGTGGGGAGGATAATAGAAATGTGGCCCGTATGGCACTTCTTCTTGCTGGTCTCCCAACCACTATTGGCGGAGTAACGGTAAATCGTCTTTGTGCCAGCGGATTGCAGGCTATCATGGATGCAAGCAGGGCCGTAATGAACGGTGAATCAGATCTGTATATAGCTGGTGGAGTCGAAAGCATGTCAAGGGCCCCATATGTTTTGGAAAAGGCGGAAGGAGGGTTTTCAAGGAATCAGAAGATCTATGATACCACCATAGGTTGGAGATTTGTAAATCAAAAACTCGCAGAGATGTACTATCCCTATTCAATGGGGGAAACCGCTGAGAATGTGGCTGAACAATTCAAAATAAGTCGAGAGGATCAGGATGCATTTGCTAAGCAAAGCCAGGATCGTTATCAAGCGGCGTATCAGGATCGGAAGTTTAACGATGAGATTCTTGCCATTCCTGTTCCCCAACGCAAGAGTGATCCGATCATTGTAGATAAGGATGAACACCCAAGGCCCGGAACAAGTCTTGAAAAACTCGCCCAACTCAAGCCTGCTTTTAAGGAGGGAGGATCAGTGACGGCAGGAAACGCCTCAGGGATCAATGACGGAGCTGCTGCCTTGTATGTGGCAAGTGAGGACTATTTAAATAGAAATGGGATAGATCCCAAAGCCAGGGTGGTTTCCATGGCAATTGCCGGGGTTGATCCCTCGATCATGGGAGTAGGTCCTATTCCAGCAACGCAAAAAGCACTGAAGAGGGCGGGCTTGAAAGTTTCGGATCTGGGTCTTGTAGAATTGAATGAGGCATTCGCGTCCCAGTCATTGGCCTGCGTCAGGGAACTTGGTCTTGATCCTGAAATAGTGAATGTGAATGGAGGGGCGATTGCTCTTGGTCATCCGTTGGGCTGTAGCGGTGCCAGGATCAGTACGACCCTTTTACATGAGATGGAAAAAAGAGATGTTCAGTATGGCCTCGCCACTATGTGTATCGGGGTAGGACAGGGCGCTGCCATTATTTACGAAAGGGTATAGTCCCTGGAAAAAGTCGGAAGGGCACAAAAAAAGGCATACCCGAAGGTATGCCGTTAACGCAAATATCTTTTTGAGACCTCCTAAATTATAAGTGGGGTCTTAGACGTTTTTGTCGCTGTTTTCTTTTTGGACTGGAGCTTTCTTAGCGTAGGTAGGGCAAGTGTGGTATCCACATGCACTCATAAATCCAACCAAAAACAATACTGCAATAACTCTTTTCATAACAACAGACTTTAAGCCATACAAATCTATAAAATTTTTTCCGATAACCGATTGTGTTACCCTTAACTCTCTTTCATACGAATATTCGCATGAATAAGTTCCATACCACAATATCTATTCCAATCTTTTGTTCAAGGAAACCGGATTTCTCTTTTTTATTAGCCTGAGGTTCAAAATCTCCACCATTAGGGAGAAAAACACTGCAAAATAGATGTATCCTTTGGGAATATGGTAGTGAAAAGCCTCCACTGCAAGCATGAACCCGATGAGGATCAAAAATGACAGAGCAAGGACCTGAAGGGTAGGGTGTTCCTTTAAAAAACCGCTAATTCCCTTTGCGGCCAAGAGCATGATGATCATTCCCAGAACAATGGCCACGATCATTATTATCAACTGGTCGGTCAATCCAACCGCAGTAAGAATAGAATCAAAGGAAAAAATCAGGTCCAGTACGATGATCTGAAAGATGACCCCTGCAAATGAACTTCGGGCAAAGTTTGTCGCCTCCTGTGATTCTCCTTCAAGGTGATGGTGGATCTCGGTGGTGCTTTTAAAGATCAGGAACAATCCACCAACCAGGAGAACAATATCCCTGAAGCTGAAACCATGGTTAAGGATAGTGAAAAGTGGATCTGTGAGCTTAACCAACCAAGCAATTCCCAACAATAGGATCAGCCTGAACAACAATGCCAGCCCCAACCCCAATGTCCTTGCCCTGGGCTGGCTTTTCTCAGGCAATTTGTTTGTCACAATTGATACGAAGATCACATTGTCAATTCCCAATACCACTTCAAGGAATGTGAGGGTAAGCAAGGCGATCCAGGCTTCGGTAGTAAGAAATATTTCCACGGCGATAGACTTTTGGTATTTCCAAGATGAGAATTAATTAAATATCCGAACCGTTTTTTCGTTTTGTATCCCGCCATCAAAATTTCCTTTTTGGCCTTTTTTTGAAGCTATCCCAAGGCTAGGAACTAAATTTGCGCCCCGTTAAAAAATCAATTGATGAAAATATTATTTTCCTTGTTGGTCCTTTTGGGCTCATTTTGGTTTGTTGAGAGAACAGTGGTAGATGAGTATGCGGACAACTTAAGGGTGGATCATAGAAAGATAGAGGATGCAATTTTTAAGGTAGCAAAGGAGGATGGTCTGGTTAAAGGTGTAAGGGAATTGGCCACGGTCACAAGAGATTCCTTTGATGCCATAATCAAAGATCTGCACCCAAGGAAGCAGTATGGGATGTATGAATTGATGAGGAGACCGGATCTGTTGAGATCCTATGCCGTTCCAAATCTCAACGATGAAGAGATCCGGTTTGTATTCAAAAACTATTCACCATCCATAGCCGATAGCGCCATAAAATTCCATCATGAGCACTTTGATATAATCTCACAGCTCAATTCCCTTCACCAGTACACAGAAAGCGAATTCAGTAAGGCAATGTTCGGATATCCAGCGGAGGCTCAGGAAGCCATGAAATTCCTTGTTGAATTTCCGCAGATCCTGGAGCTTTTGACCCGGGAAAACCCAACCACAAGGCATTTGAGAAAGACCCATGAGGAAAGGCCCGATCTCTTTGTTGTGGTTGTGGACTCGATAGCTCTCGAGATCTCAAAAGAGTATAATGAATCCATAGATGAATGGGTTGAATCCATAGAATCCGACCCTGAAAAACTTGCAGCTTTTGAAAAGGCCGTTGGAGCCTATGAGTCCCACCTTAATTCCAAGCAGGAAACCCATAACCAGACCATGATGGCTAAGAATCAACAACCCTATGAGGTTTCCGGGGCACAACAGCAATATTTTGAGCAATATGGTACCCGACGTACAGGGAAGGAATCGAATGTACATGTGAGCGTGTGGGTTGGAGCGGGATATGGCTGGGGCTATGGTAGACCATATTGGTACAATTCACCCTATATGGGAGGTGCAGGGGCCGTTTATGGTGCAGCTTATTATAATCCATACCATAATCCTTACTGGTTCTAGATTGAAATTCTCTATAGTACAAGTTTCTTTGTTCGCAGGTCTTTTACTTCTTCAGTGTAAGGATCCTGAGGTTCCGGAAGACAGTGGTCTGGACCTTCAGGATGAATTGGACCTTTCGGCTGTTCTAAAGGAAGAGGTTGATGATTCTGGCATATATGGGAATGTTTTAAGCCGGGGCGCATATAGTACTCTCTATGATTACATAGATGCAATTCAGGATTCCGTTTTGAAGCATGCTAATATGGAAAGGGCGGATGATATAAATTTTGAACCTATCATCATAGATGACATGAGCAGGTACCAGGCTTTCTCTCTTCCGGGTGGTGTCCACTATTACTATTCGGGATTATTACTGTATTTGGAGAACGAGGCCCAATTGGTCTCATTGATGACCAAGGAAATGACGCACAATGAAAATACCGAGCCTTTCAACAGAATCGCAAACATTTATGGTGAAGACCTGATTTTGCAGGTGATTCAGGGTGGACAACCGGATCTGAAACAGGAGATGATCAATACACTCTTGAATATTGGTTATGTCATGGAGGAGGAAGAAGGGGCGGACCTTTATTCGGTTTCAGGGTTATGTGGATCCTCGTACAAAAGTGGCCTTTTGGCAAGCATCTATGAAAAGGCAACCCTGGATTCTATAATCCAGGACTCTGTTGTGATCCCAAATCCCTCAGATGTTTTACAGCAATACTTCACCTTTTATCCGCTGGACTCAGTAAGGATAAATGCTATCACCTCCTCGGTGGATACCACCATTTGTACTGGTGACTCCCTATATGAGGGCAGATATGAAATCTTTTTAGACTCACTTAAAGCAGCGGTAAATTGATCCTTTCTGGAAAAGAAATAAAGTCAAGGTTGGGAAAAGAGATCATCATAGAACCCTATGATGAGACACAGTTGAACCCGAACAGTTACAACCTGAAGCTTCATAACGAGTTGTTGGTTTATTCTGAGGAGATCCTTGATATGAAAAAGGATAACCCAAATGAGAGGATTGCTATTCCTGAGGAGGGAATTGTGCTCAGACCTGGCCGGGTTTACCTGGCTAGGACAAAGGAACATATTGAGGTCCATGATCTTGTACCATTTCTAGAGGGAAGGTCTTCCGTTGGCCGACTTGGACTACATATCCACGTAACAGCCGGTTTAGGGCAGGTAGGCTCAAAGGGTTTCTGGACGCTTGAACTCCAAGCGGTACAAGCCTTGAGGATCTATCCTGACATTGAGATCTGCCAGATCTATTTTTCAGAGATCAAGGGAGATTTCCATAAATATTCAAATAAGTATTTCAACAATACCGACATCCAGACAAGCAAGCTATTCAGAGAGTTTGAATAGGACCCTATTGAATTAGTTTTTTTTCTGATTTCTGTCAGGGTTCATTACTCGATCCAATTTTACAATTGGAGCAAAGGCTAATGCGATGGAAACCAAAAAATATCAGATCCTGATCCTGGGTGGTGGCACGGGAGGAATAATCACAGCAGCTCAACTGAAAAGGAAGGATCCAAAGCTCGATATCGGGATCATCGAGCCAAATGAAAAGCATTATTACCAGCCGGCCTGGACCCTGGTTGGAGCAGGGGCCTATGATCTTGACAAGACGATCAGGAATGAAAAGGATGTGATCCCAAAGGGAGTGAAGTGGGTCAAGGGGAAGGTTAGCCAGGTTCTCCCTGCTGATAATTTGGTGAAGCTTGAGGACGGAAGGTTCTTCGGATATGAAGAGATGATCGTGGCCGTGGGGATCCAGATCAATTACGACGCGATCCCGGGATTGAAGGAGGGGTTGGGAAACAATGGGATCACCACCAATTATGACCCCACCTATGCGGAGTACACGTTTGAATGCTTGAAGAAGATCAAATCGGGTAATGCCCTTTTTACCCAGGCCCCAACCCCGATAAAGTGCGGAGGAGCTCCCCAAAAGATCACCTACCTGGGCGATCATTATTTCAGAAAAAAGGGTAAGAGGGATGAAATAAATGTAATTCTGGCCCTTCCAGGCACCAAGATATTCGGTGTACCCAAATTCGAAAAAGTGCTCAGTAGGATTGTTGAGACAAGAGACATTCATGCCAGGTTTTTTCACGAGTTGGTTGAGATCCGGCCTGAAAAGAAGGAAGCTGTTTATGTCATTGGAGAAAAGAACACGAATCCGGATTACCTGAAGGAAGATCCCAACCTGGACCTCAAGATCGAGGATGGATTCAAGGTGATCATTCCATTTGAAATGATGCATGTGGCTCCCCCCCAAAGCGCTCCGGATTTCATAAAAAACAGCGCATTGGCCGTTCATGATAGTCAATGGGGATGGGTGGATGTCGATAAATATACCCTGCAACATAATCGGTTCAAGAATGTCTGGGCTTTGGGCGATGTGGCAAGTACACCCAACGCGAAAACAGGAGCTTCAATAAGAAAACAGGCTCCGGTGTTGGTCAAAAATCTTCTTGCAAAAATTCGAAAAGGGGAATTGGATAGGGATTATGCAACCTACAACGGATACGCAAGCTGCCCAATCGTAACACGCTACGGGAGGATGGTCCTTGCGGAGTTCGATTACGATAACAAACCCACTCCCTCCTTCCCAATAAATACCGCTAAGGAGCGCTATTCAATGTGGGTTTTGAAGAAATACGGATTACCCTGGCTGTATTGGAATAGGATGCTAAAAGGGGATGATTTTTAGCCAGTAATTGCCGGGAATTCCAGGGTGAATTCAGTTCCCTTTCCCACTTCCGAATTTAGACTGATCGATCCTCCATGGTCCCTTACGACCTTTTGAACTATAGCTAACCCTAAACCTGACCCGCCAGAGGATTTCTTTGTCGTGTAGAAAGGTTCAAATACCTTCTCATGATTTTCCGGAGCAATACCGAGCCCCTCATCGCTAATTTTGAAACCTACAAGGTCATTTGCATGGTCGTAAGTACTGATCCGGATCTGGCCACTTTCTCCCATGGCTTCGAGACTGTTTTTCAACAGGTTGATCATTACCTGTTTGATCGGGCCAGTTAAAGCCAGAAGAGCTCTGGTTGCTTGCAGATCCAAAACCAATTTTACCCCTGAAGGAATGCTGGGGTTAAGAAGTTTGATGGTGGCTTCAACAAGCTGATTGGGATTGAGCGGCCTTTTTTCCCTGTTTCCCGCTCTCCCGAACTGACCTATTTCGGTTATGATCTCACTTGCCTGTCCTGAACCCTGTTCCAGGTTTTCAAGAAGTACCGATACCTCCTTTTTGATTTCATCGAATTCTACTTCATCTTTTTTGGTCAGTTCTTTTCCTTGGATGGAAGCCAGGAACTCAATGTCCCTTTTCAATGGGGATATGCTAGCCCTTAGATAATTCAAAAGATTATTGATCTCATGATTCACCACTTCCGACATCTGCCCAATGGCCGAAAGCTTTTCTGCCTGGACCAGTTTTGCTTGCATTTTCTTTAATGAGTCTAACGCCTGATTCAGCTCATCGGACTTTGCCCGAAGATTGACATTAGCCTGAACCAATCTTCCTTCAGCCGCTTTTCTGGATCGCACTTCTTTTTGGAGCGTTTGATTCCAAAGGATCACCACTATGACAACTACTCCCAGGAAGATCAATCCCATCGAAAACATCCTGATATACTTTCTTGGGATGCCTGATTTGAGGCTGACTTCAAAGAACTCATTCCTCATTTCTGCTTTTTCAGAATCGTCCATTGAGACCAAAGCCTTATTTAGAATCCCAACCAGAGGCTCGTTTCCGCTTAAAATCCCCATCTGGATCACCTCTTCCTCGAAAATGGACGGGACGATTTTTAGATCGCTGAAGCTGTTCTTTTCTATGAAGTACATTGCAACTGTAAAATCCATAATCGCTGCCTCTGCCTCTCCCCCTTCTATGACTTCAAAGCATTCAGGGGTGGATTTCACCTCCACATAGTCGAATCTTGGGAATTTGGTCTTTAGCTGATTTGTGATCCAATAATCCCTTACCACCACGATCCTCAAATTGGCCAGATCGTTCTCATCGAAGATCCTTCTTTCCTTCTCGCTGGTGATGATCACATATTCTTCATTTATGTATGGTTTTGAAAAGTCAAGGTGTCTGGCCCTCTCCCTTGATTCCACCAAGGCCGGGATCATCATGATCTTACCTTCTTTAAAAAGATCCCTGATCCCAGTCCAGGAGTCGGAGGGCACATATTTGAATTGAAGACCGGTGATTTCAGAGATCCTATCAAGGTAGTTCCTTGAAATGCCTTTATGCTCCCCATTGTCATTATAGTCATAAGGCGCCCAACTAGGGTCTCCAGAGTAGGTTATTACAGGATTGTTTTTGATCCAGGCAAGCTCTAGGCTGTCAAGGTTCAGATCATCACTGGCCCTGGCAGATATAGAGTAAAAGGCAATGAAGAAAAAAACCCATCTTAAGGAAGACATATATCTATCCGCCTATTTGATGTATCGGATCTTGAGCAATTGGTACTTTTCGCCAGAAGATATCCTTGCATAATAGACACCGGATCTCAGATTATGCTCTTCCGGGTCCCAGGGTATGGAATGGTTGCCTGCCGGAAGAACCGAAGCCAACGGTTCTGCGATCATGAAACCCATTTGATTGAATATTTGAAGGCTGACCTCGGATTCCTGCTGGATCTCAATTGAGAATTTGGTTTCGCCGTAGAAGGGATTGGGATCACAGTTTGAATAGAATTCTGACGCAAATTCCTTGGATCCCGAAAAATGGTGAGAGTACTCCTCGGCATTCTTTCCCTGGGCCATCAGCACTCCTGAATAGCAACTGATCACAAGGATGAGAGTTATCGATTTGCTTTTGAAAGTGGGCAACAGACTATATTTGAGTGGTGAATCCCTTAATTTGGATTAAAAATAGTTAAAGCATTTCCCTGATGAAAAATCTTTTCTGTGGCTTTCTCCTTTTAATGATCCTTGGTGGATCTGCTTATGCTCAGGACCAGGTGGAAAATGAACAAACCCAGAAAAGGGAAATGCCACCTCCTCCCAAGGAAGAAAAACAAAAAGATCCCAACGCTCCCAGCTTTAAGGATAGACTCTTTTTTGGAGGAACATTTTGGTTGAATTTCTATGGATCCTACCGTTACCTTGAGCTTTCTCCTCTTGTCGGATATGCTTTCACTCCAAAGCTCATGGGGGGTGTAGGGATAA
>JANQSY010000046.1 GCA_028279065.1 Cytophagales bacterium | reverse complement strand
TTTAAAGGCAATACGAAAGCAAAGATCCTCTCCTGAGCTAATCCCTCCCAAAACCCCGCCAGCATGGTTAGACTTGAAAACTACCTTGCCCTCTTTCTTTTCCATCTGATCATTGTGTTCTGATCCACGCATTGAAGCTGCCCTGAATCCACTCCCGAATTCAATTCCCTTTACAGCATTGATTCCAAGCATAGCTTTCCCTATGCTGCTGTCAAGTTTATCGAATACCGGCTCCCCGAGCCCAACCGGAAGATTTCTGATCACACAGGTAATTTGACCACCCAGGGAATCATTTTCTTGTTTAACGACCTTGATTTTTTCTTCTATTTGTAGGGCAACCTCTGGGACAGGACACCTTACCGCGTTTGAGAATATCTCTTCTTCCTGAAAAAATCGGTATACGTCTTTTACCTCTATTCCCCCAACATTGCTTACATAGGTAGAAATTTCTATTCCTTCATTTTCTAGTATTCCTGAAACCAATGCCCCTGCAGCAACCCATGAGGCTGTTTCTCGGGCCGAGCTTCGCCCTCCTCCCCGGTGGTCGCGGATACCATACTTCTGTGTCAAGGTATAATCCGCGTGGGAGGGCCTGTTTATGTTCTTCAAATGATCATAGTCTTCGCTATTTGCATCCTCATTTCTGAACTGGAAGGCAATTGGGGTTCCAAGGGTTCTTCCTTCCATCAATCCTGATAGTATCTCGATTGTATCTTTCTCATTCCTTGGGGTTGAAAGCTCACTTTGTCCCGGCCTTCTTTTATCCAGTTCGGCCTGCACCTTTTCCGGATCTATTTCAAGGTTTGCTGGGACTCCGTCGAGTATTCCTCCGATTGCTTTCCCGTGGGATTCGCCAAAGCTTGTCAGGCGGATGATCTTTCCGAAAGTGTTAGACATTAACGCTTAAAGAAAAAATATAGTGAAATAAGAAGGACAAGAGCTGTAATTATCTGAAGTGTTAAGTATGGAAAAGAATCAGTCCTTATATCAGCAAGGGTATTGTCCGCAATGTCGATCCGATCATAAAAGTCCCCAAGATCACTAGAACGAATAAGTGTGTTCTTACGGCTTTTTCCACTTACCTGGAGAAAAATGTCAGAACTAAGAGTATCATAAACCTCTCTTCTAGGATCGAAGTAAATCCAAGTGAAGTAATTCCCCAGGGTGAATTTTCCAGGTTCCTTGGGCTCAGCAAAGTATTGGAAGGTCTTCGTCCCGGAAACTCTGTTGTTCTTTCTTTGGATGTTCTGTAGGATCTCAGGCTCATAGAAATCGAAGAACTCATCCTTTGGCGCATCAGGTAGCTGGATTGCAGCAATATTTCCTGTCCCCCGTATGGTAAAATTGTAGGAAAAGCTTTGGCCGGTGTTGTAAGGGCCGGGTTGGATATTTTCCTTCAATTCATAATTCCCCACGGAAACTGATTCCTTAAGGGGATGGAAGGGAAGGGGTTTGACCTTCACATACTTTGGAGTGGATTTGAATTCTTGCGTACTTCTTTTTGCCCTTCCGAAAAATGTACGAGTTGCCGGTGCTTTATACTTTATCAGGGTTAAGGAGATCGAAGGGATAAGAATATCATCCTCAACCAAGGGAAAAAAGGTGGATTGATATAGAATGAATTGGTCATAAACCTTCCCTTTAAGCTTAACCCTTTTCTTTTGGGGTATCTTGATGTTAAACTTCTCCTCCCAAGATGAACTGGGTTTGATTTTTTTTCTTTCTGTTTCTATTTGTTTATAAAGGTCTCCTGGCCAGTCCATATGAGCTTTGTTGGACTCCGCGACAAAGAAGCTAATGGTAGTGTTGAACCCTTCCCCCTTATAAACTTCTTTCTTGTCAGTGGTAACAGCTAAAAAAGCATCTGCCTCAATATCCACATATTCCAGTTCTTGGGGATTTTGCATATCCTCAAAAGGGTCCCAATCCCAAGCAAAAGGGTCTTGCCTACGTCTTCTTTGAACGGGTTCCCCTACTTCAATGGTAGTGCCCTCAGAGCTCGCCTCTTTACCATTGACTTGCATTGTAAAACTCTTCAGATTGAACTTGCCCTGTTTGGAAGGGTAGTAGTTTTGAGTGACTGAAGAAATCACCGTCATCTTCCCATTTACGATGGTGGTATTGGTGGAAGAAGAGGTCCCCATTTTCTTTAACCCCTTTATCTCGGGGAAATCGCTGTACGTTTTTATGTATTCATTTTCGATGGACAAGGTGATGGTAAAGGCCTGGTTTTGCCCTATTTTATTCTTTCCCAGCTTGATCCAAGCATCACCGCTTTCAGCATGTGTGGCTATTAGGGTTCCTAGAAAGAACATAGGTGAAAAGAACCATCTCAATTTCATGGCCTGCAAAATTAGGAATTTGATGTGCTCCCTTAACGAATAATTACCCTGTTCCTTTAAACATCAGCCCTTAAGGAACTCAATATTCTTTTTCACTCCGGAAAACCCGGCCCTCATTAAAGCGGCCTTTTTGAATTGAGAAGAGAAATCCTGTTCACTGAGATTCTCCCAATCCTCTTTCGTATAGCCTATCCAATCCCCCTTAGGCTCAAAGGATGATTCATCATGGGGCTTGGATTTTGAGATCCAGGGGCAAACTTCCTGGCAGATGTCGCAGCCAAAAATCCAGTCCTGGTAATTTCCCTTGAATTCATTAGGAATGGATTCCTTAAGCTCAATGGTGAAATATGAAATGCATTTACTCCCATCTACTTTATAGGGTTCTACGATTGCATCGGTGGGGCAAGCATCTATGCATGCCGTACAGGTTCCACAATGATCCGAAACAACCGGGTCCTGGCCAAGCTCGAGGTCTGTAATCAGGTGTCCTATAAAAAAATAACTTCCTCGATCCTTATTGAGCAGGAGGCTATTTTTTCCGATCCAGCCCAATCCTGAATTTTTTGCCCAAACCCTGTCCAATACCGGTCCCGAGTCAACGAATGCTCTCCAGGTGAATTCTCCAATGTCTTCCTCTATTTCTTTTGCAATGGTTTTTAACTTCCTTTTGATGACAAAATGATAGTCTTCACCATAGGCATAACGGGCTATTTTATAAGAATCCCCTCTTTGCAGTTCGGAAGGAGAGTAATTTTGAATGAAGGTGATAACCGATTTTGCCCCCTCGACAAGTTTTGATGGGTCCAGGCGCAGATCAAACCAATTCTCCATATAGCCCATCTTTCCGTGATACCCTTGGTTCAACCAATCTTCAAGCCGGGGTGCCTCTTCCTCTAAATATCTGGACAATGAAAAACCGACTTCCTCGAATCCCTGATCAAAGGCAAGTGCCCTGATCCTTTTTCTCAGTGCCTCTTTCTGAGCATTTTTCAAGAATTGAAAAGATCTGGATTCGAAGGAGGAACTATTCCGAGATGTTTGTAAGCGAGCTCGGTGGCTTGCCTTCCTCTGGAAGTTCTTTTTATATAGCCCTCCTTGATCAAAAAGGGTTCATATACCTCCTCAAGGGTTTCAGCCTCCTCACTGCAGGCCGTGGCTATTGTCCCGATACCTACCGGTCCACCCTTGAATTTTTCAATTATGGTTGAAAGTATCCGGTTGTCCATTTCGTCTAGCCCATGTTGGTCAACTTCCAAGGCTTCCAGAGCAGTTTTCGAGATCTTCAGATCGATGTTGCCATCCCCTTTAACCTCAGCAAAATCTCGGGTCCTCCTTAGCAGATTGTTGGCTATTCTCGGGGTTCCCCGGCTTCGGCTTGCGATCTCCATAGCAGCTTCCTGCTTGATATGGGCATTCAGTATCCCGGCCGATCTTGAAACTATTCCGGTGAGCAGTTTGGTATCATAGTAATCCAACCTTGAATTTATGCCGAACCTGGCCCTCAATGGGGAAGTGAGTAATCCGGACCTTGTAGTTGCCCCTATCAGTGTAAAGGGATTCAAGGCTATTTGAACCGATCTGGCACTTGGACCTGAATCAAGCATTATGTCTATTTTGAAATCCTCCATAGCCGAATAGAGGTATTCCTCCACAATTGGATTCAGCCTGTGGATCTCATCTATAAATAGCACATCTCCTTCTTCCAGATTGGTAAGGAGTCCGGCAAGGTCACCTGGTTTATCAAGGACAGGCCCTGAAGTAACCTTGATATTGGAATTCATTTCATGGGCTATGATATATGAAAGGGTGGTCTTGCCCAGTCCCGGAGGGCCATGAAGCAACACATGGTCCAGAGGTTCCTCCCTTGCAATTGCTGCCTTCACAAAAACCTTTAGGTTCTCGACGATCTTTTCCTGTCCCCTGAAATCGGAAAAAGAATATGGCCTTAACCTTTTTTCAAGGTCTTGATCTTCTTGAGTTAGATTTTGCTTGTCTGGTTGGAGATAATCCTCCCTCATGGATGCTAACTTTGCCCAAAGTTAAAACTAAACAAGGCTGGGAATCTATGGATAGAAAAAGAATTGGTTGGTGGTTTTCGCTGATCGCATTGATAGTGCTTAGCATCTTCTATTTCCGAAGAGACGGTAAGGAGATCCATTCCATTAATGGAAACACCATGGGTACTTCCTACAACATCAAATTGATCAACAAACCATCTGATAACCTAAAAGGTAGAATTGATAGCCTCCTTGTGGATTTCAATTCAGTCCTATCCACTTATGATCCCAGTTCTGAAATAAGTCGCTTAAATAATTCCGATTCCTTCCATGCGACATCTGAATTACTTTTATCAATGTTGGGGTACAGCAAAAGTATTTGGGAACAGACGGAGGGAGCCTTCGATCCTACAGTTATGCCAGTGGTAAATTTTTGGGGCTTTGGATATGAAGAAAGGACAGGGAGGGACTCCACAGGAATAGATTCCCTCATGAACTTTGTCGGCTATGAAAGGGTGGAGATCCTCAACGGTGGCCTGGTAAAAAAACCAAAAGGCGTGATGTTGGACTTCAGTGCAATAGCAAAGGGCTATGGCGTGGATGTTGTTTCAATGTTTCTTGAAAGAAATGGGTATGAAGACCATATGGTTGAAATAGGGGGAGAAGTGAAGTGTCGGGGAAACACGCATGAAGATAGAACATGGAAAATAGGAATTGAAGATCCGACTGTTCAACAAGTTTCTGCTCCCAAGCCATTTTTTGTAGTTAAGCTTGATCATTTGGCTATTGCTACTTCAGGGAATTATAGAAACTACTATGAACTGGATGGAAAGACAATTTCTCATACCATAAACCCTAAAACTGGATTCCCCGAGAGAAATGACCTTTTAAGTGCTTCGGTTATCTCGACGGATTGTTACCGTGCTGATGCCCTGGCTACGGCCTTAATGGTAATGGGTTTAGAAAGAGCTCGAAATTTTTGTGAGTCGAATTCCATCTCCGCGGCACTGGTATATGATGATCTAGGGACCAAAGTTGACTTCACCCACCAGTTTGAGTCATTTCTTTGGCAGGAATGATCATTCCTGCCAATCGAGGGTTTCTATCATATGCATGATATCTACTGCAATAAACTCTATAACTGGTTTTAAGGAATCATTTTTTGTTGAGGTGGTGAAATAGAGTGCACCTCTTAGGAAGTTCTTTGTTGAGTCTGTCGCGAAAAACTGATACTGACTTGGAACTTCGCCTTCCAGCCTAAAAATGGTCGCACTGGAAAGGGAATCAATATTCATTTCCACCCTCTCGATTCCTGTAGCTTTTACCTGGTGCTTGGAGGTAAGCTTGAAAGCGTCATTGATCATGCCAATCAGGTCTTTTTCTCCATTCTTGATAGGCAGATAGGTGACCTGTATCTCCCCCCCGAGCCCGAAATATTTGATATCCACCCATGAGTTTTTCCCAAAGGAAGATCGATGTGGTTCCAGAACAGCACTTTTTGAAAATTCAAACTGATAGGGTAGGGAATCCGGGCTGAGTTGATATTCATGTTCCGGAAGGTCTATCCTGTTATATCCCTTGGGTTTTGGGATAAAATTGCCCTCGCAGGCTCCAAGGAAAATAACTATTGCAAGCAGACTAATCCGTCGTATCCTCTGCATACTCCTTTCCTTGTTTTAATTCCACCATGACTTTTTTGATCCTTTTTTTATCGGCGGAAAGGATGGTGAATTTGAAGTTTTGGAAGGAGATTTCGTCACCCTTTACCGGGAATTTGGAGAACAATTCTAAAAGCAAACCTCCCAGGGAATCGCTTTCTCCCCTTACTTCATTAAAAACCGATTCGGAAATATTCAGGCTTTTGCAAAAATCATAGAGTGAGATCTTCCCTTCTACTTCAAAAGAATCATCATTTAGCTCCTTGATCAATGGGGATTCGTTATCATATTCATCATTGAATTCTCCAACGATCTCTTCGATGACGTCTTCAAGGGTGACCAATCCGGTGGTGCCACCATATTCATCTACCACTATTGCGATATGGATGCGCTTGGTTTGAAAGTTTCGCAAAAGGTCATCGATCTTTTTGCTTTCGGGAACGAAAAAAGCAGGTCGGATCAGGTTCTGCCAATAAAAATCCTTGTCCTTTTTTAGATGTGGAATGAGGTCTTTGATGTATAGTATCCCCTTCACCTGGTCGATGGTTTCGGTGAAAACAGGGATCCTTGAATAGCCTGAGTTCTTTATTTCGCTAAGCACAAAATGAAAATCCTCATTGAAATCCAGGGCAATAATATCCATCCTGGTTTTCATTATTTGCCTCACTGAAACCGACGAGAAATTCAGAATCCCTTTCAGTATTTCCTTTTCCTCAGGGGTATCAATGTGCTCGCTGGTCATAGCTAAAGCTTGCTCAAGGTCAACTTTGGTTACCTGATAACCTTTTGCCTTGATCTTTTTTTCAATAAGGTTAGATACTCCAAGCAAAACGGATAACGCTGGCTTAAACAGAATGATAGAAATGCCCAATAATCCTGAGGTGACCTTTGCAAAGATCTTGTTGTTCTGACTCGCATAAACCTTTGGTGTGATCTCTCCAAAGAATACTATAAGAAAGGTAATGACCAGAGTAGAAATACCGAGGATCAATTCACCAGTATGCTTGGTGCCCAATGTTCTCCATAGCCAGACAGTTGAGATCATGACTATAGCTACATTGATCAGGTTATTCAGGATCAATATTGCACCAAGAAGCTCCTTGGGCCTTTCCAGAAGGGAAATTACTTTTAAGCCGCTAGATTTTCCTTCCTTTTTGAGCTCATTCAGGTCTTTGGAATTCAGAGAAAAGTAAGCTACCTCTGATCCGGAGATTAGACCGGAGAAAAATAGCAGCACCATCACGCTCAACAATGGAATGATATTCCCCATCATTGACAGGTCCTGGGCTAAAAATGCCTGAAGAATTAATTGAGGGCCAGGCTCAGAACTTGATCCTTCTTCCAATTACAGAATTGTTTTGTTCCTTTTTTAAAAGGGCAGGTCATCCATTTCAGCCGAACTGTTTTCTGTTTCGGCTTCCTTCGTTTCTTGCTTAACAGCTGTTTCCTGTTTTCTTGGCGCAGAATTACCACCGGAAAAATCATCTCCGCCACCCCCTGCATTTCCAAGCATGGTCATATTGGAGACCCTTATTTTGGTTTTCCTTCTGGTATTACCCTGATCATCCTCCCAGGTGTCAGATTTTATTCTCCCCTCAACATAGATCTGTTTTCCCTTTTTGAGGTACTGTTCGGCTATTCTTGCCAAGCCATCCCACATTTCCAGATCATGCCACTCGGTATTACTCACCCTGTTTCCAGACCGATCCTTATAGCTTTCAGTCGTGGCAAGGGTCAAATTGGCCACCACCTTATCATTTTCCAGGTACCTGACCTCGGGGTCTTTTCCCAGATTGCCCACTAGAATTACTTTATTTACTCCTCCCATAAAGCGAATATCTTTCTTCCAAAAAATTAGTTATTAATCGGGGGAAAGGCAAGTCAATCATATCCTTCCTGGAATAATCCCCCCTGGTCTCAGAAAATCCAATTTTATCAAAATGGAATGAACTAGGTTTCAAAATTACGAAATTGGCAAAGATCTCCTGATGGCTAAGCGTATGTTTAATGAAACCGGTTTCTTCCAGCATTTCCTCACCTTGAAATCCTATTTCTTCCAAAACCTCCCGGGTGGATTTTGGTTCATCCCTTTCAACATGGGGAAACTCAAATAGCTTGGCCCAGATATCTCCATCTCCTCGTTGCTGGATGGTGAACACGTCTTCGGTTTCCCTAACGAGATAGTATAAGTACCTTTTCCTGCTTGCTTTCTTTTCTCTTTTCTCGGGTAGCTGGTCAATCAAGTTATGCTCCAGGGAATAACAATCCTCCCGGAATGGGCATCGAGGACAATCGGGATTTTTTGGAGTGCAGACCATGGATCCAAAATCCATCAAAGCCTGATTCAGATCCCCAGGGGGGTCAAAATATAGGTTCAAGGCCTCCGATTCGATCTTATCCGTAAAGCTTCTTTGACCTCTTTGTCCCCAGATCCCAAATAACCTTGAAACAACCCTTATAATGTTCCCATCAACGGCCAAGACCTTCTCATCAAAACAGATAGATGCTATGGCTGCTGCGGTATATGGTCCAATTCCCGGGAGTTTTGACAATTCTTCTGAACTGGTCGGGAAAACTGCATTGTATTGCTCCAGTACAACTTTTGAAGCTTTGTGCAGATTCCTTGCCCTTGAATAGTAACCAAGTCCTTCCCACAGCTTTAAGACCTTTTGTTCCGAGGCCTGGGCAAGCTTTTCTACATCCGGAAATTCCCGGATGAAAGAATGATAATAATCCAAACCCTGATCAATTCTTGTTTGCTGAAGGATGACCTCAGAAAGCCATACCCGGTAAGGATCTTTGCTTCCTCTCCATGGTAACTCCCTTCTATTTTTTGCGTACCATTCTTTCAAATGCCGCCCCTTATGTTTCTTTTCAAGCATCCCAACTCATTATAGGTGAAGGATTTGCAGGAAGAATATTTGGAAAGGGATTTTTAAATGACATTCCTAAACTTTACCTTTGCGCCTCCTTTTTTAAAGAGGGTCTGAAAAAAAGAAGAAGAAGTGACAAAAGCAGATATTATCACCGAAATATCGGAAAAAACGGGGCTTGAAAAAGCCGATGCTCAAATTGCCGTTGAAGCTTTTTTCCATGTGATCAAGGACTCCATGGAAAGTGGAGAGAACATTTACGTCAGGGGATTTGGAAGCTTTGTAAACAAAAGAAGGGCAAAAAAGGTGGCTCGGAATATTTCAAAAAATACAGCCATCATTATTGAGGAGCACTATGTTCCTTCCTTTAAGCCTTCTAAATCCTTTATTGAAAAAATCAAGAAAAGCGATAAAGTAAAAAGGGCCAATAATTGAGTTTGGAACCCAAAAGATTGATGCTGCTGGTTTTTGTAGTGGCGTCGATACTTGTCGTATTGATTTATAGTTTGCCGAAGGTCGTGGTCAGCGATGAAAAGGAAAGCCTTTCGTCGAAGGCTGATGACCAGGAAGTTCATATTCATAATGAAGGGGATCCTGACCATGAGTCGGACCCTGAACAGTTGAGGGATCTCAGGATGATGATCAGCCGATCCAGTCCGGAAAGTTTACAGCCTGATCTGGCCATAAGATTGGCAGAGATCTATATTGATCTAGGTCAAAATGATAGTGCGCTTTGGGTAGCTGAAAGACTTAAGGCTGGTGGTTATTATCATGAGGAGAAGCTTGTTATGGGAATGAGTTATCTGGGAATGATGAGGAAAAGCAAAGAGGGTGAGGATATGAGGAGGTTTGCCGATAGCTCTGAATCCAATTTATTACTTGTTCTGAATGAAGACCCCGCTGATCTGTACACCAAAAATCTCCTTGCTGAGGTTTATTTAAACAAAGGAGAGGTGATGAGATCGGTTCAACTGTTGAAGGAAATCGTTGATACTGATGCAAATAATGTAGAAGCACAGTTTCAGCTTGGAATCTTATCAATTCAATCCGGCCAACTGGAGAAGGGTGTTGAAAGGTTTGAAAAAGTAATTGAAAATGATTCCGGGAATGTGAAAGCCATGTATTGGTTGGCCTATTGCCTTGTTAATACAGGTTCTTCGGAAGAAGCAGCCAGAGTTATTGAATTGGCAAAGACCAAGACAGATGATGCAGAGGTGATCGCAGCACTGGAGTCTTTGAGTGAAAACATTTAAAAATATTAAAGATGCCTTGCGGTAGAAAAAGAAAAAGACATAAGATCGCAACTCATAAGAGGAAGAAAAGACTGAGAAAGAACAGACATAAGAAGAAGTAGTTCTTCTTGGGCCTGAGCCCACTCTTTTTTCGTTTTTCTAATTAAATCCTCTTTGGTGTGAACAATGAGCTCATCATAAATGCAAATCGTGATGGCACTAGAATCGCCCTTTTAGGAGATAAAAAACTAGTTGAATACCATCGCGAAGAGAAGGACAAGCAGTTCAATGTAGGTGATATCTACCTAGGAATTGTAAGGAAAGTTGTGCCCGGATTGAACGCGGCTTTCGTTGACGTTGGTCATGAAAAGGATGCCTTCCTTCATTACCATGATCTTGGTCCGAAATTTTCAACTCTGGACTCCTTCGTCCATTATTCTACAACACGGAAACATGCCTCCTCTAACCTGGGGAAGGTCAAGATCAAACCCGACATCAACAAGTTCGGGAAGATCAATGAGGTCCTGAAAAAGGGACAAAAGATAATGGTGCAGATCGCAAAGGAACCGATCTCTACCAAGGGGCCAAGGCTTACCTGCGAACTATCCTTCCCAGGAAGGAATGTTGTCCTCGTTCCGTTTTCTAACGCGGTTTCGGTATCCAGAAAGATCCAGAACAGGGATGAAAGAAAGAGGTTGATGCGATTAATGGAATCCATCAAACCTGAAAATTTCGGTGTTATCGTAAGAACGGTAGCTGAGGATAAGGAGGTAGCAGAACTGGATTCCGACCTTAGGAATATAGTCGACAATTGGAAGAAAGGATTTGAACTCCTGAAGCAGGGCAAGCCAGCAACAAAATTGATCGGGGAAGTAGATAGGACCTCGGTCCTATTACGTGACGTCCTTAATGACTCTTTTGATTCAATTGTTGTGGATGATGAAGCACTGACAAAAGAGGTAAAGAACTTCGTTAAGATGATCTCTCCAGGTCTGGAGAAGATCGTTCGGCACTATAATGGCAAGGTAAAGATCTTCGAACGCTTCGGCATTGAGAAACAACTCAAAGCCCTCTTTGGGAGATCTGTTGGGATCCAGGGCGGAGGTTATCTGATCATTGAGCATACCGAAGCACTGCATGTGGTGGACGTAAATAGTGGAAATAAGGCAACTAGCGGTGACAATCAGGAAGAAACGGCTTTAAAGGTTAATATTGAAGCTGCCAAAGAACTTGCAAGGCAGCTGAGACTTAGGGATATGGGTGGAATCATAGTCGTTGATTTCATTGATATGAAAAGGTCTGAAAACAGGAAGAAGGTCTTTATGACCATGAAGAACGAATTGAAGAAGGACAAGACGAAATCAACCGTTTTGCCGCTTTCCAAGTTCGGTCTAATGCAGATCACCAGACAAAGGGTAAGACCTGAGCATAATATTTCCACCCGAGAAGTTTGCCCTACATGTGGGGGTACAGGGAAGATCCAGCCTACAATAACTCTTACCGATCAGATTGAAGAAAGGATCCAGTACCTTTTCATGAATCTTAATGAAAGATACCTTGGAATTGCGGTTCATCCTTTCGTTTTTGCTTACTACACCAAGGGTTTCTTCTCAAAAGCCTATCATTTGAAAAGGGCGCTCAAACGAAAAATTGAATTCATCCAGGATAGCTCATTATCCCTCGTTGACTATAAGTTCTTCAACAGGGATGGTGAGGAAATCGAGTTGGATTCAAAAAATGGAAAAGACCCGGAGAATGATTAATAGAGGGATTCCAGCCCTCTTTTTGCTTTTTATTACTTTCTCCTGTGGTGAAAGCGATCCTGATATCTCTGGCCTGAAAAGGGCTGTTGAAATAAAACGACTGGATAAGGAAATCTACTCCTCTTCGACAATAGAGGAATTGGAAAAGAACATAGCAAGCAACCGCCAGGAACTGGATCTGTTCTTTGGTTTATCAAATCTCCCACACGATAGCATATTGGTTCGAATGCTCTGGAACCGTATCCAAAACACATCCATCGATAGTTTCTATAACGATTACCTGCAAAAGTTTGAAGACCTGACCTGGTTGGAAGAAGAGGTATCTGATCTCTTTGGACACATCAGGTATTACTATCCTGATTTCCAGGATCCGAAAGTATCTGCAATCTTCTCGGCGTACCTGGATAGGGATATAGTAATGAGCAAAAATGAAATCGTGGTTTCTCTGGAATTTTTTTATGGCCCAGATGCAAAGTATAGACCAAGGCTCCCCGAATACATGGCCAGGAGATACCGTGTACCCTATTTAGTGCCCATGTTCATAGGATTAGGGCTCTCACAGGGGTACAATGAGGTGAGTTCTTCAGATCAATCGCTTCTGGCCGAAATGATATACTATGGAAAGTCTCATTTCTTCGTTTCCAAAATGGATCCAGATCTTCCCGACACTCTGAATTTTGGTTTTTCAGGTGAAGAGGTTAATCTGGTTCAGGAAGAGTTTGAAGATATATGGAGTTACTTCGTGGAGAGAGATCTGCTTTTCACCAATAATTTTAGTGAGATCAACAGGTATGTTGGGGAAAGGCCTAATGTTTTGGAGATCAGTCCCGATTGCCCGGGAAGGATCGGGAGATATATCGGATACCAGATCGTTAGATCCTACTTTGAAAATAATTCTGTTGAACTTCCGGCTCTTATGGCTGAACCCGACGCCCAGAAGATCTTTCGTGAGTCTGGTTTTAATCCATCAAAGGTTTCGTCTTAAGGAGTTCTTCAGTCCACCTTTCCAGAAGAGCTTTCTTTGAAAATTTCCTTTTGCCCAGATCCAGGGCTTTTGATTTCATTTCTTTTGCCTTGTCTGGGTTTTTTAGTAAGTAATGGGAATGCTTAACTATCTCTAAGGGGGACTTATATGGAACATAAAACCCTGCTCCCGCTTCCATGACTTCTTTTTCAAACCAACCTTTAGAATTGGTAAATACAATTTTACCAGCAGCCAGATAATCGAAAAGCTTGTTTGGACTTCCCGTACCGAGGACAGGATAATCAGAAAAGCTTACGATACCAGCATCGATTTTTTTCATTTCTTCCCTCATTTCGTACATTGAACCGAAAGGAATGAACCTGCAATTGGGTAGATCCTTAAGGCCTTTTTCAAGCCGTCCAGCCTCTGATCCTGTGACCATAAAAGCAAATTGTATGGCTGCTTTTGCCTTGTGAGAGACCTTTACAAGTCTTTCCAAAAAATCCGCCCCGTTTGCAACCCCAACTGTGCCGAAATAACCTATTTGGATCCGGTCGGGATCCATATTGATGTTAATGGCGGGTTTAAAGAAATCCAGATCCGAAAAATTCGGAATTGTAATCGTTTTGGAACCTGGATTAATCGCACTGATTGCTTCAGTTATATCTGAGGAAAGTGAGGAGATCAGAAGCGAATTTTTATAGGCTGAACTCTCAAGCAATTTTGCAAGCCAGATCGCAATAGGATTTTTCAGTATCCCCATTTCAATTGGGACCCTGGGCCAAAGATCCCCTACCTCAAAAACAAAAGGAATTCCTAATCTCCTTCTTATAAGGAGGGCTGAAACTGCCACAGAAAGTGGGGTGGAGATGCAGTATACCAGATCTGGCCTTTCCTGGAGGTTTTTGACTTGAAGATAAGCCTGCCATGAAAAACGGAAAAAGGATTGGATGCGCTTTTTGAATCCATATTCCTGGGAATAGGGGATATCCAGATATAAAACTTCAAAACCTAGTTTGGATTCAGAAAGCCTTTTGGAATCGGGTCTGGTACCCGAGATCATCAATACACCAATTCCTTTTTCGCGCAGCGATCTTGCGAGAAAATAGGACCGTATCCCACCTCCTTCTTCCGGTGTTCGGAAGTGCTGATGAATAAAAACTACTTTTTTCAAATGAAAGGGGGTATTAGATCCCTTCCTTTTGCCCGTTCAGAGCATCCATGATTCTTTCTGTACAGCCATCCGATGGCTTCTCAAAAAGAAGATCAAGTAGATTTTTTGTATCGATAAGTTTGTTTAGTTCGGATTCTACCCAAGGCTCGTTCGCATATGATTCGAGAATGGGCTTTTCTTCCTCCCTGTCGGTCTCCTTATAAATAAACCGGATTAAGTCATTTTGGGTAATAGTTTTCGTCATAGGCAATGTTTGCTTGTTCCATTTTCTTTCTAAGATTCAAAAGGGCATAGCGCATTCTGCCTAGAGCTGTATTGATGCTGACTCCTGTGGATTCAGCGATCTCCTTAAAACTCATATCCGCAAAATGTCGCATGATCAGAACCTCTTTCTGCGCCTGTGGCAATGTCCTGATCAATTCTCTTAATTTTTTCTTGGTTTCCTTTTGTATGTTCTCAAACTCAACTGGGTTTTCAGAAAACAAAAGGGAATCATTGATCGCATTGTTTTCTTCAGCAGAGTAGACCGGATTTCGTTTTACTTTCCGGAAATGGTCCACTGCAAGGTTGTGGGATATCCGAAGAATCCAAGGAAGAAATTTCCCCTCTTCGTTATATCGTTTTTCTCGGATGGTGCGTACGGCTTTTACGAATACATCCTGAGTGAGGTCCTCAGCGATGCAGCGGTCTTTTACAATAAGGTAGATGGTCGTGAAAACCCGTGACTTATGTCGCTCTACTAATTCTGCAAATGCCTCGTCATCACCGTTTACATACAATGAAAGGAGCTTTGAATCGCTCAATTGAAAATCCTTCATCTGGCAAATCACATTTTGGTAACGTAGAGCTCTAAATCATATTGTAGGGTTTAGATTAAACAGTGATAAACACACAAAAATGTTATCATTGGGGCATTAAACAAAGCCAAACACTGTTTTTTTACTAAAAAAGACCTTCCTTGAGCAAAAAGAAGGCGATTCCAGCCAAAAAACCGGGTTTTCAGCCCTATTCAGTTGAAGAACTAGACCCCAAGGAGTATATCCTCATAAAGGGGGCCAGGGTAAACAATCTCAAGAATATTGATGTAGCCATTCCAAGAAACAAGATGGTTGTTGTTACGGGTGTTTCAGGATCCGGAAAGTCATCTTTGGCATTCGATACCCTATTTGCAGAGGGCCAGCGAATGTATGTGGAAAGCCTCAGTGCTTACGCCAGACAATTCCTTGGAAGGATGGAGAAGCCAGCGGTTGAGTTCATAAAGGGTGTCTCCCCTGCTATTGCCATTGAACAAAAGGTATCCTCCCGAAATCCCAGATCTACCGTTGGTACTGCCACCGAGATCTACGATTACCTCAAACTCCTTTTTGCAAGGATCGGGAGAACATATTCTCCTGTTTCGGGCAAAGAAGTTAAAAGAGATTCTCCGGAGCAGGTAGCGGAATTTCTTCTCACCCGAAAGGATGGAAGTAAATATGTGATCAAGGCGGAGCTGCAGAAAAATCCAAACAGAACCTATCCCGAAGAGCTGAATATCCTTCTTTCAAAAGGGTTTACAAGGATCATTCTGGAGAACAATGAAGTTGCGTTCATAGAAGATGTTCTGGACAGAATTCTGAAGAACAAGGAGGAGCTCAAAGGCAAAATCCAGGTCATAGTTGATAGGGGTCTGGTAAAAAATGATGATGGTGATTTTGCCTTCAAGATCAATGATGCCATTCAAACGGCCTTCTTTGAAGGGCATGGAAAGTGTATTGTTTGGGTGGAGGATGAAGATCATGTCTTCTCGGATCTATTTGAAGCTGACGGGATAAAGTTCGAAGAGCCTAGTGTAAACTTTTTCAGTTTTAATAATCCTTATGGAGCGTGCAGGACATGTGAAGGGTTTGGAAAGGTTCTTGGTATTGATCCTAATTTGGTATTGCCGGATGAATCGCGATCCGTTTATGAGGGAGCAGTAGCCCCGTGGAAAGGAGAGACCCTAGGAGCATGGAAAGACAAGTTTGTTGCGTCAGCAGAAAAACACGGATTCCCAATACATAAGCCAATAAAAGAATTATCGAAAGAACAGCGTCAGCTACTTTGGGATGGTGAAAAGGGGGTGAAAGGAATTAAGGACTTCTTCTCCCACATCGAGGGAAAACTTCACAAGATCCAATACAGGGTGCTGCTATCAAGATACAGGGGCAAAAGGGAATGTCCGGATTGTGAAGGAACCCGATTAAGAAAGGATGCAGGGTATGTCAGGGTAGGGGGAAAGAGCATTATCGATTTAGTCCAGATGCCGATTGACAAGCTTTTGGTCTTTTTCGAAACGCTTTCCATCTCTCCACAAGAACATGATCTTGCCGACAGGATCCTTCAGGAAATAAAATTCAGGCTTCTATATCTGAATGAAGTCGGATTGTCTTATTTGGTACTGAACAGGCTTACCTCGACCCTTTCAGGCGGAGAGTTTCAAAGGATAAAGCTTGCCACGAGCCTGGGAAGCGCCCTTGTTGGATCGATGTATATTCTTGATGAACCCAGCATTGGCCTGCACCCCAGGGATACCCAAAACTTGATAAGGGTACTCAGAAAGCTTCAGGAGGTTGGGAATACGGTGATCATAGTAGAACACGAAGAGGAGATCATGAGAGCAGCTGACCAAATCATTGATATCGGACCCGATGCAGGCATCTATGGAGGGGAGGTTGTGTTTCAGGGTTTGCCAAATGGCAAAAATGGAGGTGCTGAGTCCCATACTGTGGATTTCCTGATAGGGAAATCTGAAATACCTATTCCTGAAAAGCGAAGAAAACCAGTACACTTTCTTGAAATTAAGGGAGCAAGACTCCACAACCTGAAAAATCTGGATGTCAGGTTTCCCCTCCAGTGCCTGACTGTTGTTACCGGTGTAAGTGGTTCAGGAAAATCTACCCTGATCAGGGATCTTTTTTACCCGGCCCTTAGGAAGACCCTGGATGATGTGGTTCCAAAGGGTGCCTTCGATTCCTTCGGAGGATCCACTCATATGATATCTCAGGTGGAATACCTTGACCAAAACCCGATCGGAAAATCTAGCAGAAGTAACCCTGTTACCTACGTCAAGGCTTATGACCCCATTAGGGAGTTATTTTCAAATCAGCCGGTTGCAAAGACAAGGGGATATAAATCGGCAATGTTTTCCTTCAATGTGGATGGAGGCCGCTGCGATATGTGCCAGGGAGAAGGGGTAACCAAGATAGAGATGCAATTCATGGCTGACATTGAATTGACCTGCGAAAGTTGCGGAGGAAAAAGATTCAAGGAAGATGTTCTGGAGGTGACTTATAAGGGTAAGAACATTTCTGATGTTCTGGAATTGAGTATTTCGGAGGCACTCGAGTTTTTTGCATCGGAAAGGTCGATCATCAACCGATTGAAGACCCTGGAAGAAGTGGGCCTTGGATATGTCAAACTTGGGCAAGCTTCAAGTACGCTAAGTGGCGGTGAGGCTCAAAGGGTCAAGCTCGCTTCCTTTCTTGGTAAATCTTCATCACAGAAAGGCATAATGTTCCTTTTTGATGAGCCTACCACTGGTCTTCACCATCATGACATCCAGAAGCTCTTGCGTTCGATAAACGCCCTGATCGAGGAAGGTCATTCTGTAATGATAATCGAGCATAATCTGGACATTATTGCAGCCGCTGACTGGGTACTTGACCTTGGACCGGAAGGAGGAGAAAAGGGAGGGAAAATGGTGTTTGGTGGCCCTCCTGAAGACTTGATCAAAAGTAAAAAAGGTTTTACCGCCGGATTCTTGAAGTCTAAAATGAGCAATGGTTAGCCTTGTTATCGATGAGGGGAACACACAATCCAAATACGGAGTGTTCCAGGATCAAGAACTTCTTAAGGTTGGTGTGATCAATGACTTGCAGGATCTTGAGGTGCTGTTTGAAGAATTTAAACCTGAAAAGGGGATTCTATCATCTGTAAAGGACCCCATTCATGGACTAGACTCTAAACTGATCCCGATTGATTTCCACATGATGACCTCCCAGACTCCTATCCCCATAAAACTGGATTATGAGACCCCAGATACTTTGGGGATAGACCGGATCGTAGCTGCTGTTGGGGGATTTTCAGAATTTCCGGATCACAATTTGTTGGTAGTTGATCTTGGTACCTGTATTACAGCAGATCTGGTAATTGAAGGTCGTTTTCTAGGAGGTTGGATACTCCCGGGGATCAATATGCAGTTTCAGGCCATGCATTCAGGGACAGGGAATTTACCATTGCTTGAAATCAAGGATCCTGAAAAGGTGGGAGTTTTTGGAAAATCAACCCAGGGGTCAATGAAATCCGGAGTGATAAAAAGCGTTAACATGGCTGTGGATGGTTTTTTTTCAAACTGCAAAAGAGAATTCGGTAATATGCTTATGGTCGTTACCGGAGGAGATTCCAATCAATTGGAAACCAATCCAAAAGAATCGATATTTGCACGCCCAAATCTAATTCTGAAGGGATTAAACCGGATTTTACTGTTTAATGAGGAGGTCAGCTAAAGCTCTCGCCTTATTTTTGTTTTTAGTCAACTCCCTGGCTTTTGCACAGACAAATGGCCTGGGGAATTCGCCGTATTCTATGTATGGGGTTGGAGACCTGATCTGGGATGGCACCACAAGGAATATCGGCATGGGTGGAACCGGTGTAGCTTCGCCGCGGGATGGTTTTGTCCAGATACTTAATCCGGCACTATTGGTTTACTCAAGAGCGGCTTCCTTTGAAATGGCTGCCTTGGGTCAATATAAGACCATTCAAACAGAATCAGAATGGCAATCCACTACCGGGGCAACCCTTCACTATGGCGTCCTTGCACTACCCCTTCATAGGCGATGGACTTCTTCCTTGGGCCTGATGCCCTTCACCGAGATCTCCTATGAAAGGACTTATGGTGGGGCTGTAACTAACCAGCCCAGCGTAAACTACACTGTAAATGAGACCGGTTCAGGAGGGCTTTCAAAGGTTTTTTGGGGAAATGGTGTTGCAATAACCAGAAACTTTTCTTTGGGACTTGAAGCTTCCTATTTTTTTGGGACTAAAGATGAACTTTCAATATTCACCCTGGACATCCCAGGTGCCACCAGTGATGCGGTTGAGGATTCCTATTATTTCGATGCCTTTGATGCTAAGTTAGGGGCTTACTACTCCTTTAACCTTGACACAGTAAGAGACATAGCTTTGGGTTTTGGCCTTACCTATAACCTTTCCTCTGAATTGAGAACCGAGCTTACTACCACAAGAGTACGTGGTGTTCAGGGCACTACCACTATCCCTTCCGACACTTTCGGCATTGAAAATTCCACGGTTGTGATCCCGCAAACACTCAGATTTGGATTCAATTTGACCAAAGGAAGGAGCTGGTCCGTTACAGCCGATATTAGCTACTCTCCATGGGAGAGTTTTAGGTTTGAAGGGGAAAATCCTGGGTTGAGAAATTCTATGAATTATTACGTTGGAGGGGAGTTCGTCCCAAACCCAAATGCGGTCTCTAATATCTTTGTAAGGTCATTTTTTAGAATTGGAGCCTACTACAAGCAACCCCCTTATCCTTACAATGAACAATACATCGAAGATTTTGGTATAAATTTTGGTCTTTCCCTTCCAATAACCAAGTTTGCATACCTAAACTTAGCAGCCATGATTGGTCAAAGGGGTACGACAGACTATGGCTTAATAAAAGAGAATTACAACAGGTTTTCGTTGGGACTTGTGATTAATGATTCGAATTGGTTCAAACGACTTAAATTAGAATAAAATGCTTGATATAAAGAAAATAGTCTTTCTTCTGCTGAGCGTGGTTTTGACTATCCCTTCTATGGCTCAATTGGATCTGAATTGGCCGGAGGATAAGCAGAAAGCTCAAAATCATTATACGAGGATGATGGATGCCATGAGCACGGCAAATGGAAGGAAGCCCAGGCCAGAGGATGCGCAAAGTGCGGTGAAGGATTATCGTTGGCTTGCAAAGAACGCTCCTGATCTGGATAACAAGAAATTCTCACTTTATAAAACAGGTGTAAATATCTACGATGACCTGGTTGATGCAACCGAGGATAAGGCTACCAAAATGGCCTACCAGGATACCTGTTTGATGATCTATGATATCAGGATTGAAAAAGGGGAGGACAAGGCCTATGTGATGAACTATAAAGGGTCAAAGCTTTATAAGTTTTACTATGTCAGAAAGGGACAGGAAAAGTACCTGTATGATCAGTTTCAGGAGATCATCGATCTGAACGGAAACAAGACTTTCTACAGCAATGTCCAATACTCCATGAAGGTTTTGGCCAAAAACAAGAAAGCCGGTTATATGCTTAGCGATGAGCAGATCATAGAGACCTTTACCAAGCTTGACGAGATAACTACCGCAAACATCGCGGCAGGAGGAAAGAAGCTTGAAAAGTGGAAGCAGACCAAGGATAAGATCAACGATGACCTTACAGGATTGGTGGATATCAATTGTGAATTCATTGCCACCAATTATGTTCCGAAATTCAAGGAGAACCCGGAGGATCTGGCTATGGCCAAGAAGGTCTTCTCAATGATGTCCACTGCAAAATGCTATGATGATCCGGCCTGGCTTGAAGCTGCTATAGTGGTTAATAAAAGCGAGCCAAGCTATGGGATGAACAAGACAATCGGAAGATTGATGATCTCTGATGGAAGGTTGGATGAGGGAATTGCCTATTTGAAGCAGGCATTGGAAATGGCGGAATCAGGTGAAGAAAAGGGAGATGTCAATTACCTTCTCGCTCAATCCTATTACCAAAAAGGATCCAAGTCTACCGCTAAGAGTTATGCCGTCAAAGCTGCGGGAGCCGATCCCAAGAAGACCGAAGCGTATGTTTTGGTTGGTGATATGTATATGAACAGCTCTGGGGATTGTAAGGGAGAGAATGTAGTGGAGACCAGGGCGGTGTATATCGCAGCGTATAACTGGTATGCAAAGGCTGGAAACTCTTCGAAAATGGCCAATGCAAAAGCCCAGTTCCCTTCTATAGAAGAGATCTTCACCTATGGGATGAAAGAGGGAGATAATGTGACTGTTGGATGCTGGATAAATGAAACAGTCCAGTTGCAAAGAAGACCCAGTTAATGGGAATTAAGGGTATATCAAGAACATTCTTTTTAGAAAAGGGGCTCATGCTCCTTTTCTTTTTTTTGGCTTCTTGTGGTGGAGAAAAGCTGTCGCCTGAAGATTTTGTTCCTTATGAAGGTCCGGTTTCAATTGTGAAAGACCTTGCCCTCACCTATAGCGATTCTGCCAAGATCGTTATAAGACTAAATGCCCCTGTGCAGTATGAATACCTTAACAACGATAGGGAATTTCCGGAGGGCGTCGGTCTTGTTTTTTACAACGATGAAGAGGAGCCTGAAACCACCCTGAACTCTAACTATGCAAAGGTGGATGGTTCAACAGGGATCTATGTGGTTAGAGGAAATGTGGTAATTGTAAATCTGGAGGATAAAAGAAGACTTCAAACCGAGGAATTGTTTTGGAATCCAAAGACCAAAAAGATATTTACCGATAAGAACGTGATCATTGATAAGGATGGGAGAAGGCTTATGGGCAAGGGATTGGAAGCCGAGGAGGATTTTTCTACTTATCAGATAAAAAACCTAACGGGAATCCTCCCAATTGAGGATGACGAAGCTATTTGATACCATTCTTTTATCACTGATGGTGGTGTTGCTGATGATAGGGATCCACCAGACCATGGTCAACGGCTTTGGAAACTCGTATTGGATATTCATGTTCTTATTAGGATTATTCTTTCTTTATAACTTTAGAAAGGTGAACAACAAAAACCAGAAAAAGGGATGACGCCTGGACTGATGCTGGTCATAGCTTCCCTGGTTGCTTCGGCAATCTTTTCAGGTGTGGAAATGGCCTTTATTGCTTCAAACAAACTGCAGATCGAAGTAAGGGGGTTGCAAGGCGGCCTGATAGGAAGGTTACTGGGTTATTTCAATGAAAGACCGGCGAGGTTCATTGCGACACTTTTGGTCGGGAATACCCTTTCACTTGTTGTTTTTAGTTATTTCATGGCCAAATTGCTGGATCCCTGGCTTGCCGGATTCAGTTGGATCGGTGGCAGCGAGGTTCTCTTCCTACTTATTTCCACGGTCATTTCTACACTTATTGTTTTGGTAGCTGCTGAGTATATTCCTAAGAGCTTTTTTCTAGGCAATCCAAACCGATTATTGTTGATCTTCACTCTTCCGATCTCTTTGGTTTATGTGGTCTTATTTCCTCTTGTATTCGTTATTACGGGTTTTTCCAAGGGAATACTGAACGGAATTTTTAAACTGGAATACTCAGAGAAAAAGCCAGTCTTTGGTTTGACGGACCTTGATGAGTTTGTCAGGGATTTGGAAGAGACCCCAACCGATGATGACATGGCCGAGGTTGATCCAAAAATCTTTTCCAGGGCTTTGGAATTCAAAAATTTAAAAGTCAGGGATTGTATGATTCCGCGAACAGAGCTGAGTGCTGTTGAAGAAGAAGAGAGCATCGATGAATTAAAAAGAGAGTTTCAGGAATCAGGGCACTCTAAGATCATGGTCTACCGTGACAACATAGATAACGTTATAGGGTATTGCCACACTTCATCCCTTTTGAAAGAACCCAAAAGCATACAGGATATAGTGACCCCTGTCACAATTGTTCCGGAATCCCTTGAGGCCAGGGAAATGATGATACAATTCACCAGCGAAAGCAAAAGTATTGCTCTTGTGGTGGATGAATTTGGGGGTACGGCGGGAATAGTTACCCTGGAAGATGTTATGGAAGAGATCGTTGGGGAGATCCAGGACGAACATGATCAGGAAGACCTTTTGGAAGAACAAGTCAATGAAAACAATTTTTTACTTTCTGCCCGCCTGGAGATCAATTACCTGAATGAAAAATATAATTGGGGATTGCCACACGGAGAGTATGATACCTTGGGTGGTTTAATATTGGCCAGCTTTGAAGACATCCCCAAAGCAAATCAGGTCATCCAAATAGAGAGTTTCAGGTTCACAGTGCTTTCTACTCAGGGCAACAGGATCGATAAGGTAAGGTTAAGCCTGAATTAAATGTATGGCCTAAACCGAAGCCAGATCCAAAACTTTTTTAAAAAAGCATTGAATTTCAAACATTAAGGGATCAGGGCTTTCCTTTATTCCTATCAAATTTTACTTTTGCGGACCAATTTTTAGAGCATCATCAATGGGAGTAATCAATAAGCTTAGGGATAAAATGGGGAAAGTGGTAGTCTTCGCGGTGGGGATCTCCATCCTTTCCTTCGTTGCAGCTGACCTACTTGGACCAAATTCCGCGATCCTTGGAAACCAACAACAACTGGTTGGAGAAATTAAAGGTCAGAAAATAACGTATCCTGAATTTACCAATGAGATCAACAGATTGAAAACGGTATTCTTTGTCAATAATGACCGGACTCCCAATTCCGATGAAAACGAAACCATCCGCCAACAGGCCTGGGCAAGTTTTTTAAGGAACATCGGGTATGGTTCGGTTTATGACAAACTGGGAGTGATCGTGACCGATGAAGAAATGGTTGATATGGTTCAGGGAGAGAACATCCACCCTGCGGTTAGGAATGCCTTTACCGACCCGAATACCGGGATCTTTGATCAAGCAAGATTGATCGGATACCTGCAAAATCTTGAAACGCTGGATCCAAAATTTCAACGGCAGTGGGCTGAATTTGAAAAGAGCCTTAAACCAGAAAGGCGAATGGCTAAGCTTACCGCGTTGATGAGCAAGACGGTGTATGCAACAAAATACGATCTTGAAAGGGAGCACATAAAGAACAATGCAAAGGCAAGCGGGTCTTTTCTCTATGTTCCATATTTCTCAATTCCGGATTCTTCCATTGAAGTGACGAACGAAGTATTGGAGGAAGTCCTTGAGGAGAGGAAAGAGGAATTCAAGCTTAAGGATAATATTTTCTTCGATTATGTTTCTTTCCCCATCATCCCATCTGCCGAGGACAGCGCCTATTATTGGGAGGAAATGAATTCGATAGCGTCAGAATTCGGAGAATACGATGATGATACATCATACATCAAAATGAATTCCGATCTGAGCTCATTGCCAACATTCTACGCACCAAATTCAATTCCTGCAGCGATTTCGGATACCATTGCAAAGATGGAGGCAGGACAAACCTATGGTCCCGTTGAAGAGGCTTCCGGATTGGTGATCTACAAACTGATCTCCAAAGGAACCGATTCCACAGGTCAATACGTCAAGGCCAGTCATATTTTGATCCAGACAGAAGACCGCAGTGAAACTGAGGCTGAATCCTTGGCGAATTCAATTCTTTCCCAGGCGAGGTCAGGAGCAGATTTTGCAAGCCTTGCCCGACAATACAGTGACGGTCCATCTGGTCCGGGCGGCGGAGACCTAGGGTGGTTTGGAAAAGGTCAAATGGTTAAGGAGTTTGAGGAAGCTTCTTTCTCAATGGAAGAACCAGGTGTCTATCCGTCGGTTGTTAAAACCCAATTTGGATACCATATCATTAAAGTATTCGAAGCCAAGAGCGAGGAGAATTTCCTGATCGGTTCTATCACCAGGACGATTTCTGCAAGTGATGATACCAGGGATGAGGTATTCAGAAAGGCTGATTTTTTCGCCGGGACATCAGAGGATGCTGATGATTTTGCGGTCAAGGCTGCCGAGCAGGGCTTGGCCATTCTGAAAGCAAGGAATGTAGGGAAGAATGATCCATCTGTAAATGGGATAGCAAATGTCCAGCAGGTCATCAGATGGGGATTTGCAGATGGGGAACCTGGTGATATTTCAAAAGTATTTGAGTTGGAGGATCAATTCATGGTTTGCCTGCTTACCGCAAAACTTGAAGAAGGTTATGCTGAGGTTGACGACATAGAGGAAAGGTTGAAACCCTATGCACTTAAGAGACTAAAAGCAAAAGACATCATCGAAAGGTTGGAGCAACTTCCTGAGCAGAGCGATCTTCAGGCTATGGTAGATGCCTTTGGCAACGATGCAAAGCTTTACACAGCTAACGGTACAGCTTTCAATGGTTATTCTTTGACAGGCCTGGGTTTTGATCCAGCCGCAGTTGGATATCTTTTTGGTTTGGTTGATGGAAACAGAACTCCGGTTCTGGAAGGAGAAAATGGGGTTTATATCTTAAGCCTTGAAAAGCTGGAACCAGCTCCTGCTCCCGACAACCTTGATCCCTTGAAGGCTTCATTTACTTCAAGATATGAGAATTACGCAAATGCGGCAATTTCAGAGACCATTGCAGATGATGCGGAGATCAAGGATAACCGCTACCGGTTCTTCTAAACCTAGGCCTTAAAGTTCAGAATAACTTCCTCTATGATGTCGCAGCACTCATGGAGTTGCTCTTCAGTCATCACTAATGGGGGAGCAAAACGAATGATATTCCCATGGGTGGGTTTAGCGAGCAGGCCTTTTTCCATAAGGGCAAGACAAATATTCCAGGCAGTGGAGCTATCCGGGTGATCATTGATAACAACCGCGTTCAAAAGCCCTTTCCCTCTAACCTTTTCCACCAGATCGGACTTTGAAACCAGTTTTTTCATTCTGTCTCTGAAGACAATTCCCAGTTTTCTGGCATTTTGGACCAACTTCTCATCGATTACCACTTGTAATGCTTCCATTGCCACCCTGCATGCCAGCGGATTTCCACCAAAAGTTGAACCATGGGTCCCGGGCGTGATCACCTCCATTACGGAGTTGTTTGCAAGGACTCCGGAAACAGGATAGACCCCTCCTGACAATGCCTTTCCAAGGATCAGGATATCGGGTTGGTTTCCACATAGATCCCAGTCGCATTTTGTCTCACACATATGTTCTCCACAAACTGCAAGAAGAGAGCCTGTTCGTGCAATTCCTGTTTGTATTTCATCGGCAATGAATAATGCATTGTTTTCACGGCAGAATTTAGCCACTGCCGGAATGAAGTCGTCATCGGGTACATTGACCCCGGCTTCTCCTTGTATTGGTTCAACCAGAACACCAATGATTTCGGGATCGTTAGACAGCTCCTGGAGGCTGTCAATATCGTTGTATGGGATCTTGACAAAACCATGGGTGAAGGGACCGAAGCCCTTCCTGGCGGCAGGATCGCTGGAGAAGGACACAATAGTTGTTGTCCTGCCGTGAAAGTTCTGATCGAATACCACGATCTTACCCTGATTTTGAGCTATTCCCTTTTTGTCGTGCCCCCATTTCCTACAAACCTTGATGGCGGTCTCCACGGCTTCAGCGCCTGAATTCATTGGAAGGAATTTGTCGAAGCCAAACATTTGGGTGACGAACTGCTCAAAAGGCCCGAGAATATCATTGTGAAATGCCCTGGAGGTAAGGGTAAGTTTATCGGCTTGGTCCTTCAGGGCATTAATGATCCGTGGATGACAATGCCCCTGGTTTACGGCACTGTAAGCGGATAGAAAATCGTAGTACTTTTTTCCGTCCACATCCCAGACAAAAACACCTTCACCCCGACTTAAAACCGCTGGAATCGGATGATAATTATGGGCTCCGTGCTTGTCTTCCAGAGCTATATAATCTTTGCTTTTGGTCATTTCTTCTATCATCCTCTTCTTTTTTGCCCAAAAATATAAATCCGCTCGCAGGGAGCCGAAATTGAGCTAAAAAATAAGAAGGAATAAAAAGGGAGGGGATTTCATTTTATTCTAAAAATTACGACCTTTGCAGCCCAAAAATTTTTGAGGTCATGTCAAGGATTTGTGATATTTCTGGAAAGAAGCCAATCGTAGGAAACAATGTTTCCCACGCCAACAACAAAACCAAAAGGTGGTTTAGGCCCAATTTGCAGACCAAAAGGTTTTACATACCCGAAGAGGATCGCTGGGTGACCTTGAAGGTTTCTACTAAGGTTCTAAAGACCATTAACAAAAAAGGCCTTAATGAGGTATTGAAAAAAGCCAATACTACAGGGCTTAAGATCGTATAAGAATAAACTGTAAGGGTAATGGCAAAAAAGGGGAACAGAGTTCAAGTGATTTTGGAGTGCACCGAGCATAAGGACAGTGGTATGCCGGGTACTTCGAGATATATTACTACCAAGAACCGGAAAAACACTCCGGACAGGATCGAATTGAAAAAGTTTAATCCTATCCTTAAGAAATATACTGTCCACAAGGAAATTAAATAACAATGGCAAAGAAGACTGTTGCAACGCTCCAAAAAGGAGGAAAAGATATGGCCAAGCTTATTTTGAGTGAAAAATCAGCTAAAACAGGGGCATATACCTTTAAAGAAATAATGGTTTCTGCGGATAAGGTCAAAGATTATTTGAAATAATATAGAAGAAAACCAAGTGATCAAAAGTCCCTATTTTCAGGGACTTTTTTTTTGTTATGGCATTATTCGGATTTCTAAAAAAAGATAAAGAAAAACTGGACCAGGGAATGGAAAAGACTAGGTCCGGTTTCATGGGAAGGATAGGGAAGGCCTTGGTCGGAAAGAACAAAGTCGATATTGAATTCCTGGATGATCTGGAAGAAATATTGATCAGTTCGGATGTTGGGCTTGACACCACCGTCAAGATCATTGACAA
>JANQSY010000030.1 GCA_028279065.1 Cytophagales bacterium | reverse complement strand
CCTATATGGTCAGGAGGGCAGAGGGAAATTGGCTGCACTTTGATATGCCAATGCAGTTTTGGATTTCGAGTTTCCTGATATTGATCTCGAGTCTTACTATGCACCTGGGCACTCAATCTGCATCAAAAGATAATTTTTCCCGGTCAAAATTGTGGCTGGGAATCACCCTGATCTTAGGTGTCGGGTTTATGCTTTCCCAGTATATGGGTTGGAAGGAATTGGTGGCTGCCAATGTATATTTTGTTGGAAATCCTGCCGGCTCCTTCGTATATGTTTTTTCAGGTCTCCATGGGGCCCATGTGGTCTCAGGGGTAATTTTTCTGGCGATCATTTTGATCCAGACCTTGAGACAAAAGGTCCATTCCAAGTCGATGAATGGGGTGCGTATGTGCTCCACGTATTGGCATTTTTTGGATGGACTTTGGTTATATTTGTTTGGCTTTTTGTTGTTAAATCATTGATTGAGAATGGCTTCTACACTTACAGTTTCAGATTCAAAAATTAACTGGGGGGGAGGTAACGAACCCTTCAAGGCCAGCTACGGAAAGCTGATGATGTGGTTCTTCCTGCTGTCGGATGCATTCACATTTTCTTCATTGCTGATCTCCTACGCGCTGATCCGCTATAGTCATCCGGCATTCATTGGCTCCAGTTCAGAATTCACATTTTCACATGAGTACTGGCCGGTCCCTGAAAGGGTATTTGAGGCTTTCCCCGGAATGCATTCATTGGGAATTGAAGCTGCCCCATTGGTTTTTGTAGGTTTAATGACCTTCATACTTATCATGAGCTCCGTCACTATGGTTCTTGCAGTGGAAGCTGGTCACAGGGGGAGCAAGGCCGAGGTTGAAAAATGGATGCTGTGGACCATTCTTGGTGGTCTTACCTTCCTTGGCTGCCAGGCCTGGGAGTGGACGCATTTTATTGTTGGAACTGAACATGGATTAACATTCAGCGAACTTATTAATGGGGAATGGGTAACGCGAACGATCTACGGTGCGAATTTGGTTGAAAATGAATATGGGCCCCAGCCATTTGCTGATCTATTCTTTTTTATTACTGGCTTTCATGGTTTCCACGTTTTCAGTGGGGTGGTGATCAACTACATTGTTTTCTATAACGTCATGCTAGGAACGTATGAAAGGATAGGAAGCTATGAAATGGTTGAGAAGGTCGGACTTTACTGGCACTTTGTAGACCTTGTTTGGGTATTTGTATTCACCTTCTTCTATCTAGTTTAATTTAAGAACTATGGCACACGATTCAACTTTATCTCCTGAAGAAGCTTCTAAGAAGCAGATCAGAACCATCTGGAAGGTAGCGGGCATATTGGCTTTCGTTACGGCCATCGAGTTTGTAGTTGCCTTTTCTGGCTTACATGACACCCTTAAACTGCTCATCTTTATCGGATTGACCATTGTTAAGGCTGCGTATATCGTTGGGGAATTCATGCACTTGAGACACGAGGTTAAATTCCTTATCTGGTCGATCATTCTTCCTATGATATTTGTTTGTTGGTTTGTTGCTGCTATGATCCTGGAAGGAGGCCATATACATTAAGTTGAGATCAAAATCTTCTAAAGCCGGGGTCCTGATCTTGATGATAGCGATCCCGGCTTTTGTTTTTGTTTTCCTCGAGTTTTTTGGTGAGAACGTTTACCACCTTCGGTACCTATATCCGGTAAAGGAAAACCGGGGTTCTGATTTGTTTTGGGACCCTTCAGGACTTCCTCTCTTTGATGAAGGAGAATTCCTGGGAAAACCCAATGGAGATACCACTTTCCTTAGAATTCCTGACCGTTTGGTTAAAACCAATGGCAAAGCTGTAGTTCTACTCTTGTTGCCTGGAATACCGGATGAGGAGATCAGGGTTCTGACTCAAAGGATGATGGTTAGGCTGGGAAAGAAAAACCTGAAGATCCAAAACCTCTCCATGGAAGAACCCATCGGCCAGTTCATTATTGAACTTGCAAAGGAACAAGGGCCGCAATTATCTTCAGGGCAAGGCTTGATCCTTCTTATTGATCGAGATGGTTATTTCAGAGGTTCTTATTTATCTCCAAACCCAAAGGAACATGATAGGGTTATTATTGAAATTGAGATCCTTCTAAGCATAAAAAATGGTTAAAGACAGATCTATCCGCATCGGGATAATCCTTGTTTCCATATTGGTTCCTGCCTTGGTCTTTGTTATGTTCTTCGTTCCGCAATTATTCGGAAAGGCTGAAGCTGATTGGATCTCTAAATTACCGGGATTCAATGCAAGTATAAATTTTTCAACAGGCATTTTCTTGATTCTTGGGCGATTGAGCATCAGCAGAGGGAAAGAAAAGTTACACCGAAATCTGATGCTTTTTGCCTTTGGCCTATCGTCGCTATTCCTGATCTCATATGTGATCTATCATTCCAATTCAGAGCCTACCCGGTATGGGGGTGAGGGGGTTATGCGCTTGGTCTATTTGACTTTA
>JANQSY010000191.1 GCA_028279065.1 Cytophagales bacterium | reverse complement strand
GACTTCTGGGCACCAAAGGCAGTGATCTCATACAGCCCACTTGAGGGAAGGGTCCATTGCTGGACTCCGTTTATCGAGGTGACATTCCCGGCAAGATTGGTTCCTGAATAAACCGTGTTGAGCTGTGTTTGATCCGGGCCATTCCTGCCTGTATTCCCACCAGTCAAAAAGCAATAGGAATTCGGTGGACATTCAAACGGGGTGATGAAAAAGAAAGGACCTGCCCATAAAGAGGTATCTCCTGTTGGGCATACCTCTCGAACGTAAAAATCATAAGCGCTCTCAGAAACAAGATTTGTCACTGTAACGCTGTTAGTTGCACTGGGAGTGCCAGGACCCACCAAAGGGGATCCGGCAGGAAATATTGCCCAAAGCCATGAATTGGCTGAACCTCCAGACCAGGAAAGGGTTGCCTGTGTGCCCTGAACCGCTGTCAGCATAATGTTCGAAGGTGGAGGGAGGTTGGACTGTACTATCTCAATTGTGGTATCATTTCCAGTTACGGTATCAGCTACTCCATTTGGATTACTTGTCCATGCGGTAACATTATAGGGGTTATTAGTTGAAAAATTGTAATTACCAAGGGTAACCTGAGCGGTGTTCATACCTGTTCCGTTCAGGGTATCCAAGGTCCCCACATAGTTTATGGAAGGCTGAGAAATACCATCAACTGTCCAATGGATGGTAGCTGAATCAACAACATTGGTTCCAAAATTTCTAATGGTGGCAACGACATTATGCATTCCCGGACAAAACACGGAAGGAGAATCAATGGATTCTATACCCACATCATTTGGTGCGGTAATCGGGTGTTCCCAAAAAACCTCCATTCTTCCCAATGAACCATTTAATTCCTCGGAAACGGCCACCGCAGGTCCAGCTGTAATTGGGCCTTGATAGAGTAGCCTTCTAAGCTCAGTCGGAATGCCATCAATGTTTGACATGTATGGGCCGGATGGACCATATGATGTTTGAGCTGTTGTTCCTGTTCCAGATTGTCCCAAAATCCCAATAATGTCTCCAGCCGCAACAGGAATGCTTACCGATTGGATCACACCATTAGGGGCCTGATTGATATAGGCCAGAGTTGTATAGTTGGTTGTGCTACTCGGAAATGCAGGGGGAGCTGCAGAAAATCTCATCATATGGATATTCTGGGGTCCTGGATTTGCAGAAGCCGGTACCCTTAATCCCGTAATAACCATATCTATAGGGGCTGTGAACCAAAGTCCCCTTACGTTCCCGGTATAGGCGGAAGTTTGCGGCGGTAATGGGATTTGGGTTCCTTGCGCAAAGGAATTCCCTATATCAAATCCAAAAAATAGGACAAGGAGGAATAGTGATCTTGAGTAAAGTTTTTTCATGATTTCGGCATTCTTGACAAATAAATCTAATAAGATCAAATCCCAATTAGAAATGCCAAGAGAATTATAACATTGAAGGGAAGCCGGGTATAGTGAAGGAGAATAAAAAAAGCCCCCGTCTCCGGGGGCTTCCTTTTCCTGTTTTTACTTATCGATTCGTGATGATCCGTATCCGATGTTCCGTCTCTGCCCCCATCAACTTCAGCAGATAGGTGCCACTGGGCAGTTCCCGGATATCAACCTCCCTGGTTAGGGTAGCATTGGTCTGTGGAAGCTCTAGCCTGCGAACCACCACACCCCGGGCATCCACGATCTCAGCAAGGTTATAACCCTTGCTTCCTTCAACCTCCAGGGTGAACCTTCCCTTCGATGGATTCGGATAGATCGACACCCCTTCTGGCATCACATTTCCATCCATGCCAACAAACACGAAGATCGGTTGAGTGGTATCATCCACACAGGATCCCTCGTAGGCCGTCAACCTCACCAGCCTGGTGCCAGTGGTGCTATAGGTATGCGATGGATTGGTCACATTGGAGGTCGTAAAGTCCCCAAAATCCCAAAGCACACTGTCAAACGAACCAACGATCGCATTGGTGAAGTCAACCGTCGGGCCGGTGATCACATAGGTGAAATCCGAGGTCGGGGTCTGAGAAATGGTTCCAACCACAGAAACCGGATTGGCATCACATCCATTGGTGTTGGTGCCCCAGAAGTAAACCGTGTTCGAGGCCGTCGCTCCGGTCAGGGTAATGCTGGGCCCGGTTCCCAATAGAACTGTTAGCGCCGGATCATCATACCATTCCTGATTGTCTGCATTGCTCACCACCGACAGCACCAGGTTGCCGATCTCACAGGCCTCATCTTCGGTGATGGAACTCACCACAGCCTGAACCAGGGGATCCCTGACCACTTCTGAACTGTCATTGGCTGGAAGGCCATCAGGCAGTGAGTTTGGATCGCTCGTCCATGCCCTGATGGTATAACTGGTACCGGACGTAAAGGTGACGTTGCCCAGGATCACCTGTGCCGAACTTGATCCTACTCCTCCAAAGGTATCCAGCAGAGAGGTGTAGTTCACCGAGGGTTGAGGAGCACCATTGATCTCCCAATTGATGGTCAGGCTATTGACCTGGCTGATCCCGAAATTCAATATCGTCACCGGTACATCTTCATTGCCCTCACAGAAGTTGGTGGGAAGATCGATCGAAACCACACCAACGTCATTGGCAATACCGCTGGACAATGGGGTGATGATCACAACTCCATCATTAAAACGAGCACCAGCCTGGTTGTCCTGATTGGTCCCCGAGTTGAAGGATCCTCCGCCGCCTCCTTCAGGGAAGCCCGTGGTGGTACTTCCCGCTCCTCCTCCTCCGGAGTAGCCACCGCCACCGCCACCACGACGGTTGTTCCATGAGCTCGCTCCACCGCCACCGCCAAAGCCACCTTCTCCACCATTGGTCGGTGCAAGGCCACCAAGGCCTCCATTGACAAAGGCCTGGCCTCCGGCCGTTCCTCCTCCATCGGTCAGTAAGCCACCACCACCATCAGCACTGGAGGCTGTCGCTCCACCATTCCCATTCATTCCGCCTGCACCATTGGTCGGACCATTAGCCCCGGTGTTTCCGGTTGTCGTGATCGATGCATCTGTGGTGGCATTATAAGCGGGAGCCCAGCTTCCGCCTCCTCCACCAGCGATGATGATCGGATTATTGCTGTTATCGGTAATGAAGGTTCCACCTCCTCCACCATACTGATTGGTTCCTGCACCTACCGGGGGAGCACCCTTTTGACCCACCAGGATCTTGAGCATCTCACCTCCAACGAAGGTGAAGTCCCCTTTCATCTTGGCTCCTCTTCCTCCGAAGGGTCCGAAGCCTTGCGCTCCAAACACCGTGATCGCGTACTGCCCTCCCGATGGAAC
>JANQSY010000059.1 GCA_028279065.1 Cytophagales bacterium | reverse complement strand
TCTATGTAGGGTATCCGTAGGACCCTGGCCAGCAACGGTTGCCACGAATAAAAGGGTATCGTTTGAACAAACAGGATTCGCTGGGAATTGTGTCAGGGTTACCACTGGGGTGACAGCTGCAAATACATTTTGGATCAGAGAATCAGAAACTATAGCATCACTGGGCGGGAGCACACAACCACTGGCTGAGGCATCCAGGGTGACCCTTATTATTTCTCCATCATTTGGGGTATAGACAAAGGTATTTGATGTTTCTCCTGCTTGGTCCAAACCATCGATGTACCAACTCCATTTTGGAGAATTGCTGGTATCCGTGGCAGAAGCAGTGAATATTACCTGCTGGCCTACACAAATATTTCCCGAGGGAACCTGTGTCAAGTCCACGGTTGGAGGTGTGGTTGGATTAACCTCGATCACAGCGGGGCCCGTCAGGCTTGCAGATGGAACTACTGTTTTACATCCGTTCTTATCGGTTACTGAATCAAGAGTATATGTGGTATTAACTGTCGGACTTACGTTGATCGCGCTAGCAGAGGCATACGAAGGTAGATTCACAGAATTGGTTCCATCCGAATACCAAACATTGTAAGGACCCGAAGTGTCCGGAGCCATAGTGACAAACAGATCGATATTTGAACCCAAACAGATCGAATCAAGAGCAGGAGTGATAGTAGCTATTGGAGCTGGTACAACAGCAATATTAGCAGTGTCCAGACCTATAGAGGGAGGACCTGCAGTACAACCGTTATCATCGAAGTTCACGCTAAAGACATAGTAACCGGTACTCGAAGTAGGTGTGACGGGAATTGGTGTACCAGGAAAATAATTTGATGCTGTAATTCCTCCACCTCCAACAGCTCTATAATTAAAGTCAAAAGGTGCTTTTCCACCATCAAAGGTGACCCTGAGGTTTGCGGTTTCACCCTCGCATATCAAGGTATCAGAGCTGATAGATGCCGACCTGATCGGAGGAAAGAAGAGCACATTGATCGAATCAACACTTGGTGGACAAGTTCCCCCATTTGAAATGGTCCAATAGAAAGTATAAAGGCCAGTATCAGCAAAATTTACGCTGACAGTGGTATTGAAAAGAGTTGGATCAGCGAAAATGGCTGTACCAGGTCCTGAACCTTGTGTCCACATGCCGGTTCCAACTGTCGGATTGTTTCCGTCAAGGGTAAAAAACGTATCACATCTAGAGATACTGGAAGTTGCTATGACCGCCGTAGTTGGATCATCATAATAGGTGATTGTCACCTGATCCCTTGAAACTGTATCACAGGACCCATTGTAGCTTTTCCACTCATAGACAGCAACTACAGAATCCTCACCATTGAATCCACCTATTGCGGCTTCCGCATTTGGTTGATCCCTGTTGGTCCAGGTAACAGAAACCGGCTCGCTAATGGAAATAACTGTCCAAAAACCTGCACCGGTCAAAATATTTGAACCATTCAAAACATAGGTTGAATCACAAATTCCATCATCGGGACCTGCAGTGACAGGGGTGGAAAGGGAATCAAGTCGGATAAGAACGGTATCTAATTCATCAGTACAAACACCTGAGCTGATGGTCCATACCAACTCATAAGTAGCCTGCAGTTGAGGGAAGGTGGCGACCGCATTATTCGTATTAGCATCGGGAGTATAACTGACCCCTCCAGGGCCTGAAAGTTGAGTCCAGGTGCCGGTTCCTACCAGTGGATTGTTTCCTCCAAGAGTGTATTGTAAGGTATCACAAAGTGCGGTATCCAAACCGGCATCGGCGGGAGTTGGAACTTCATCGAAAGTAATCAGAACCGTATCCGCTTTGGATGGACAGGGAGCGTTTGATACTGTCCAGGATAATTTGTACGTACCAAAGACACCTGAAGGAACAAGCTCAGTATTAGAAATAAATGTTGTTTCTAATGTAGGATTCTTTATATCAATGTTTCCTGGAGCTGGCTGTCCAACAATTGGGTGAACATTCCAAATTCCTTGTCCAACGAAAGGGCTTGGATCCGATCCTGCCAGTTGAATAACCGTATCGCAAACTGCATCGTCTGGCCCTGCGGTAACAGGAATAGTTACCCTGTTCCGGTAAGCCACCCTTACGGAATTTGTATCCGCAGGACAATTTCCATTTGTGATGGTCCACATTAGGGTGTAGATACCATCAATCCCTCCAACCCTGTAAGCATCCGTGGTTGGATCACTATCATCTTCAAAAGTCACCGAACCCCCAGGTCCGCTAATGAAGGACCAGGTCCCGGTACCCACTGTTGGTGTATTTCCTGATAGCGTAGCCGTATCCCCGCAGGTCGCAAAATCCAACCCGGCGTCTGAAACGGTTGGAAGATCAAAGAAGGTGATCTGGACTGTATCGGCTGAGTCGAGACAAACACCATTTCCTAATGTCCAGGTCAATTCATAAATACCGAAACTGTCGATATCGAAAGAGGAATTGAACAAGGTAGAGTCACCAAAGACATGGCTTGCACCTGTCGGAGAAGAAATCACCTGCCAGTATCCATACTCCCCTGCTGCCGGTGGATTTCCAGTCAAGGTTGTATTGGTCCCACAAATTGAATCGTCTGCTCCTGCATCGGGGATCGTGGCGATATCAAAGAAGGTGATCTGAACCGTATCCGCTGAGTCAAGACAGACCCCGTTGCCTATGCTCCAGCTCAATTCATAAACCCCATAGTTGCCTGCCGTGAACTGCGTGTTGAAGACCGTGCTGTCCACAAAGCTG
>JANQSY010000189.1 GCA_028279065.1 Cytophagales bacterium | reverse complement strand
AGCGATATCAGGACCTCTATGATTCCGAACAGGCTCGCGGAAAGCTTTTCACACTCTTCTCCATGTTAAGCATCCTTATTGCAGGGCTTGGATTATTGGGATTGACCATATATTACCTTTCACAAAAACTTAAGGAGGTCAGCCTGAGAAAGGTCCTTGGATCCAGTGTATCACAGCTTTTTTATTTTGTTTCAGGGCATTTCCTGAGGTTGATCCTGGTTTCCTTTGTTGTAGGGATTCCCCTGGGTTGGTATTTCTCAAATATCTGGCTGGAAAACTTCGCTTATCGAATAGAAATAGGAGTTGATGCTGTGATCCTGGCCATCGTCCTGAGTTTTGCCTTAGCCCTGTTGCCCCTTCTTTGGACCACCTATCGGGCTTCAAGGGTCAATCCGGTGGTTTGGTTGAAAGAGGAGTAGTTAGTTTTTTTTCTTTATAAATCGCCAAACGGCGGAACTGCCGTCCTCAAAATTCACCCGTAATAAATAGAGCCCTGATGGATAGTTATGGATATTGAATTCTAGTTGAGATCCCTGCTTTGAGAATTCTCCTAATAGTCTTCCCTTGGGGTCATAGATCATTTCCGATACCATAACCTTTCCAGAGTTTACAACGAATCTACCGTGATTTGGATTGGGGCTCAGGTTGAGGTCAAAATTTGTTGTTCGTTCATCAATTGATGTTATCTGCACAGGATAGCTAACACTGTCTTTATTGGAGCAGTGAGTTACAATGAGTTTCACATTGTAGGTCCCTGGATGGGAGAAGATATGGAATGGACTTTCAAGGGATGAAGTATCTCCATCACCAAAGTCCCAAAAGTAACTTACTGGTTGGCGACTTTGAGATTGGTTCATAAACAACACCGTATCCCCACTGCTCAGGGTATAAAAATCTGCAAAAACCCTGTTTATATCCAGATTCCAATCCTTTGTAGTATCCTGAACTACCGAATCCGCAGTCGTCTGAAAGAAAAGTGCATCAGAGCTCGAAAGGGTATGATTGAAGCTGGTACCTACAGCACTTTCATTCCAAAATACCTGATGAAATACACATGCGGCAAGATAGCTACCCCTTGCATTTGGATGGCTGTTATCAGAGGTATGAAGAACAAAACTTGTGTCCAAAATTGACTTCTTCCACGCCATTCCAACGGGAGCAATGTACGCATCGATCAGCTGACCAATCTCGACATAGGCGCTTTCCAGAGAATCCTGCATATGAGCAAAATCAACAAAAACCGGACTACAATGGGTCATGGTCCCATCACATTGCTGGCCTCCAAACCGTCGTCCCCAGGTCATGAACATCACAATATTTGCACACGGATTGTACTTTCTTATCGAATCCTCAAGTCTCATTGCAGCTGGATACATGGAATTGTATCTATAAAAATCTATGGTAGGGATCTGGCTTTGTTCCTGAAGAACTACAAAATCCCAACCTCCTTGCCTGATCTTGGAAAGACTGGTAGAATTGCTGCTGTGAAGATTCAAGGTATGTCCTCCAGGTGTGACCTTATCGGTGATCAAGACCTTATTCTTGCCTGCAGAGATGTTAGAGGTAAGTTGAGGAAGATTGTTGCCATTGGTATAGCTATTACCCAGAAACAATGCCCTTAAGGTATCCTGTTGGGCAATACCGTCTGCCAGTGGAATAGACCAAAATGCAAGGACGAAAAACAAGATTCTTTCCATTCTTCAAAGTTGAAAAGACTGATAAACTTTTATGCAAATAGATACCTATCTATTGAAGAATGTCACCCAGTATATCCTTTGTTTCAATTTTGCTATTTGAGAATTTTTAGGTTTTGGGTAAAGGTTCGGTTTTCAAAACTTACCGAATAGAAATAATCACCGGGTGGAAGGTCTTTTCCATCGAATTGGAATGCGGGATCATTTGAGGAAAAAACAAGTGACCCCCAGCGATTGAAGATCTGTATTCTGACAAAGCCACAGCGTTGAGTGGGATCTTCAATTTCCAGATAGTCATTGAGCCCGTCTCCATTAGCAGTAATCATATTTGGGAATATGTATTCCGTTGTTGCTTCCAACTCCACAAATAGGCTATCCCCAAGTGCCTCACAAGATTTGTCTTTTACAGAAAATATTATCTGCAATGGTTCAGAGTTTCTTTCTTCACATGCTGGTTCCCAAAAGATATTTACTGAATCATACTTCTCCACGTAAAATGGGAGAGGTTTGGGACTGAGGTCAAATCCCTGTTCCTCAAAGGAGAATCCATCCGGGTTTATCTGCATTCTGATTTCGTCAAATTCTGTTCTTCCTGGCTCCTTTTGGGTCACATCATCATCGCGGGCAATTACGGAAAAAGAGATATCCTGTTTTTCAAAGCTCATTTGGACTTTGTTCTCTTGAATCTCCAGCAACTCTCCTGCCTCATCTCTGAATTCGAAATATGGATTTGTTCCATCATGGATCTCTATTGTAAGAATGGTGCTGTCCACCTCCATTAAGCAGCTGGAATCAATCGCTATCACCTTGATCTGAAATGGGGTACCCTTACCAAATCGTTCATACATTTCACAATCCAACTTTCTGGAATGCCATGAAAAGGTTGAAATCAGGGTGCTATCTCCGTATTCATTGAATTGGTTCCCAATACCAATTCCTAGCTCATACAACAAAATTTTGGTTTGATATTCACTCCGACCCTCATAGGAATAATAAAGAAAAACCTTGTCCCCATCAGGGTCGATGGTTTTATAGTCAAAAACCAGGCTTTCGCCTACTCTTTTTCTAAAGATCTGGTCCCTGGGTAAAACTTCCGATTCTGTCCTATCAGGACTGGTTCCAACTTCACCGACAATGTAAGGGGGCTCATTGTCTTTTATGATCTCAAAATATATAGGCCGAACATGAAGTTGAGTGCCACAGGAGATATCATAGGTGACCAGATTAATACGGCCTTTCCCCTGGGAGAAGAACTTACAATCCGGCTTCCAAACAAACCTGGATCTAATGCTTCCAACTCCTCGGATGGTGTCTTGATGGAACTCATTGAAAAATCTCATTCCCAAATCCTTATAATTATAATCTACCCCTTCAATGAACTGGATAATTGTATCTGTGGAATTATCCGTGGTAAGCAGCTCCAGGTCGATGGTCCAATTAGGCCTTATCTGAAAAATCAAAAACGTGTCAGGCGAAGTATAGGGATCATACGGTGGGAATTCATAGAACCTTGGACTGAAATCCATAGCAAAAGGTTCCACTTTCGCAAATGGATCTTCAAAACTCATTTTAAAAAATACGGGTTGAATACTTGTCTTTTGCTGGCAGTATTTATCTACCGTAATGATGTTGAACTGATGATAAAGGGTGTCCCTGAAATAACACCCTGGAGTCCATTCAAAATTTGAGACCATGTTTCCAACTCCTGATAATGGGTAGCTTCCTGAGTTATCGAAAAAATTCATGCCTGCCTGGACAGCATCAAATCCTATCCCTTCAATGAATTGAAAAAGTGAATCACCGGTGGTATCGGAGGTCGTGATCTCGAATTCGATCTTTGTATTCGGATTAATTTCAAAGACCAAAAAGGTATCGGGATTATGGGTAGGGTGATAAGCAAAGGATTTGAATAAGCTTGAATCATATGCAATCTGGGACAGAACGATATTAGGAAATGCATTGTCCTTCAGGATCTCGAAATGGCAAAGTCTTTTGTGAATGGGCTCTTGACAATTCTTATCTCGTGTAACGATATAGAAATCTCCAAATCCCTGATTAAAGAAATTGCACTCGGCTGTCCATTTAAATGTGGCATTAAGAGAATCCTTTCCCTTTAATATTCCATTTCCTGTTGCATTGAAATACTGCATGCCAACTGTATCCGGATCAAATCCGATTCCCTCAATGTATTGGTAGAGGGTATCAAAGGTGGAATCTGTTGTGACAAATTCAACCTCGAAGGTTTCCTTAGGGTAGATGGAGAAGGTCAGAAACGTGTCACCCTTTATATAAGGATCATAGGGTGGAAGATCATATTTGGAAGGATCAAAGATCACATTTCTGACCCTGGTATTTGGGATGGCGTTTTCCTTATTGATCTTAAAAAAGATCGGTCTCTTGTTTATTATACCATAACATGGTTTTGCCGTTACCAGATAAAGCTTTCCTCCCCCTGTATCAAAGAAATGGCAGCGTGGTGTCCATCTGAATTCTGCAGTGATCGTATCAAGACCCCATATGGTGTCAAATTGATTAGAACTGAATAGTCGCATGCCGACGTTACGGGCGTCAAACCCATCACCCTCCAAATATTGAAAGATGGAGTCCGTTGTTAGATTTTTCGTAAGAAAGTCAATCTTGACCTCGGTGTTGGGCTTTAGTGCAAATGTGACAAACGTGTCCGGTCTGGTAATAGGGTCATAATTATGGAACTTATAATTAGGAGTATCAAGATTTATTGCAATTGGAGATGTTTCCGGAAGTGAATCGGTGATTAAAATCTCAAAGTAAACCGGCCGGATATTGGTTGGATCGAAGCAAAATTTGTCGACAGTGACAATGTTGAAATGCCCATATCCGGAATCGGTGAAGAAACAATCCGGAGTCCATCTAAATGTGCTCAACAAAGAATCCATACCGTTGAGAGTATCTACTTCGGTATTATTGAAGAACTGCATCCCAACTTGTTTTGAGTCAAATCCCACTCCTTCTATATACTGGATAAGGGTATCATAAGCAGAGTCAACAGTCAGAAGATCAAATTCAATTGTCCAACCTGGCTTTATTTTAAATGTCATAAAGGTATCCGGATTGGTGACAGGGTTGAATGCAGGAAACCTATACAGTGCCGGGTCGTAACTTACATTTCCAGGGTAGGAAATAGCTGGGAAATACGGGATACTTTGTACATCGAAATACCAAAGGCTTGAGTCTGGGTAGGGCAGGGGACAACTCCCCTTTTTGGTTACAATCTTAAGCTTGAATGGCTCATTGCCAGAACTGACACAACCCTCAAAATCGATGCAGAAGTTCACAGTGTCATTCGGCCCGGAAAAAGTATGAGAGCTGGGATTGAAACTGATGGCCTGCGATGAGAAATTTACAGGGTCAACCTCGAAAGTTGCATTTCTTCCCACCGGGTCTAGGGGGTCATAATCCTTATCCCAAATCTTAAAGCAGACCTGTCTTTGGGAAATGATACCAGGAACCTGGAAAGTGTCACCAGGACTAATACTTGCGGTTTGTGGAACGGGTCCGTCAAGGGTGTCTGGCACGGTACACCCATTCACCACAGGCATTTGATAATCCCGGTAAACACTTCCTATGAGCTCTTTGGATCCGTTGCCGTCAATATCCCTGTATTCTTTGCACCACACGCCAAAAAGCTGATTTCCTGGAATTCGGGGAACCACCTGTACCTGGCCTGCATTTTCATCAACCTGAAGCCGATCCGGAGCAGGGTCCGGGGGACCGGAGAATCCCTTTATGGCATCATCTGCAGAATAGCCAGGTGACCAGGAGACCCCTCCGATCATAGTTAAAGGATCGGCAAAGGGTGCATGAGGAGGAGTTGTGGTTCCTCCACCAAGGCCACCATTGTCCCTTGGAGTAAACATCTCATATGCCAGGGAATCGCCGTCTTGATCAGTGCCTCCAAAATCCACATAGAATAGTTGACCTACACATGCATATTCCGAAATAGGTGGGAAAAGCTGAGGAGTGCTGTTGATAATCTGGTTTCCAAGCGGATCAGCCACAGGAGGAAAGAGAGTCAACATGGTCTGACCTGTTCCGCTGGGGTTTTGAATATTTGTTATGTTGGCGTTTCTGCAACAAGATTGCCATGTGAACAAGTATCCGGAGGGATCGTTATAAACTTGAGGATCTAGGAAAATGGAATCCTGGTAGTACCATCGCTCAACTGTAATTATGGAGTTTTGACATCCCGGCGTTAGAGCCGGAACTATGGAGTCAAAAATCTTGGGCACAATAAATGTTTGAATTAAGTTCGGATTTAATCCACCCGTGCCTCTTTCATAAACACCGATCCTTGCAGATGAAGGTGGCAGGATCCCTACAGCATCCCTATAAATATTGACTTTTATCCGGTATGAAAACCCTTGGAGATGTTCAAGGACAATTTCCCCTCCGACTATATGGGAACCGATTGCCCTGCTGCCCCAAAGGCATAATAAAAGGATCAGTAATAGATGAAATAATCTCATGGCCCGGCCTAAGGTTTTGCTTCCTCAGCATATAGTTCAGATCAAGGAGTTCTCTGAAACTCAAAGTATAACGAAAGCCAGGAAGGTCCAATTATGAACAGGGTGATATTTTGGGTGATTTTTTGAAATCCTATTAAAAGGAGAATTACTTGCCCCAGGATCATTTTCATATTTTGGGACAATGAACAGGTGTTTTTTTTGTTTCCTGCTTCTTTCAGCCCAGGTTTTTGGGCAATCCATCACCTTGGATCTGGCTTCTTCGCTCTGGCCTCCTTTCACCAATACGATGGACAAAAAGGCGTATTCAAGGGACCTCGTCTCCGAAGCTTTGTCCCGCGCTGGGATAAAAAGCAACTATTTGGTCCGGGAATTCACCGAAGTGATCACCGGCCTGAACGATGGAAAATTTGATGGTAGCCCTGCTCTATGGTATACCGATGAGAGAGCTGTTTTCCTTCGGTTTTCGAAACCCTATCTTGAAAACCGACTCATTTTGGTGGGAAAAAAGGGAGCTGACGTTTCAGCAAGCTCTCTTTCCGAACTCGAAGGTAAACGTCTGGCCCTGGTAGGGAGTTATGCCTATGGAGCGGGTGTGGACAGCATAGACGGCCTGGAAATAGTTTCTGGATTGGATGTTCAGGGCAATCTTGATCTTCTCCTGGAAGGGAAGGCCGATTATATGCTGGTTGAGGAGCTTGTCATCAAATACATCCTGAAGTTTCAAAGGGAAGAGGTAGAACAAAACCTTGAAATAGGAAAAAATGCCCTGGTGACAAGAACCTTGCATTTTGGGGTTAGAAAGGACCTTGAGAATTCCGCATACATCATTCAGCAATTTGATGCTAAGATCATGGAAATGGTAGCTGACGGTTCTTATAACCGGATCCTTGAAATGGATTGGATACAAGCAGATATCGATGGGGATGGAAAATCAGAATTGGTCCTTTTGGGAAAAAATGCAGGTGTGGAGGCACCAAAAGAGGCCTATATGGTTCCGGGAACAAATCCCTATTCAAAACCAAAGACCGGGTTTGGTAAATATTTGATCGATGGGCAATCCTATAATAGCTGGGATCAGGTTCCCTCGAATTACAAGACCCCAAATGCCAATGCTACCAAGATCAACACCGCCCCTGTAAACCTGCTGAAATTCAAGTTTTAAGAATACTGAGCTGATAAGGCTCATTTGAATTTGATTAATCCTTATAAAATTTAAACTTTATCAGCCCTTAATTCGCGAACCTATCCTTTAAGCAGAAAAGTCAATGTTAAAAACCTTATTGATCCTTTTGATCTTCAATCCCCAAAAGGAAGCCGACACGATCCGCTTTGTCAATTCCGCAGAAATTATTCAGAACGCTATGGAATACAATGAAGCTGAGGACTACCAGAAATCGATGGATGAACTAACACTGGTAAATCACCTGGATAGCAATTATTGGTTGGTTCAGGCCCGTTTGATCCAGACATTGGATATGGCTGGCAGGTTTGAGGAGGCATTAGAGCTTGGAGATAGCCTTTTGCCTACCGGAACAGAATTGCCGGCCCTGTTTTATCTCCTTTTTGGTAACGTCTACATAAACCAGGAACGCTATGAAGAAGCCATAGAGATCTATTCAAAGGGGTTGAAGTACTTTCCCTACCAGAGGAACCTGATGTATAATATAGGCTATAGCTACTTTGTTAATGAGGATTTTGAAAAATCCCTCAATATCCTCCAGGATCTACTTGTGATCAATCCTTATGTAGGGAATGCCCACCAGATCTTGGGAAACATCATGTCAAGGATGGGAAACATATCGAAAGCAGCCCTTTCTTATCTGATCTATCTCGCAATAAACCCCGAGGATAATGCTGCCCTGGTTCGCCTGAACCTGATCCTTTCAGATGGATTTCGGGAAGAAGGTTCCTACGCTTCCGACTATGATAATTCCCTGTTTGAGGAATATGACCAAATATTGAGATCCAAAGCCGCCATTGATGATCGTTATAAATCCGAGGTAGACCTTGAAGCTCCAGTGGCCCAACAGTCGGAATTGTTGATCAACCAACTGGAATATAAGGAGGGGACTGATGACTTTTGGATGGACTATTATGTCCCTCTTTTCCAAAAACTATCGGAATCTGAGCTTACCGCAGCCTATATTTATTTCATTTTATATTCCTCTGAAAATGAAAAGGTTCTTGATTGGCTTAAAAAGAATGAAAGCAAAAAGGACCAGGCGATCCAGATCGGATCAGCATACTTGAAAAGTAATCGGAACACAACAGAACGCGAGATCCTTGGAGAATCCGGGGATTACTCCCAGTGGTTTTATGATGATGATGTCTTAAAAGCCATTGGAAAGCTAGAAAATGACATACGGGTTGGCCCTTTTGAGTTCTTCCAGCCCAATGAAAGACTCGAAGCTATTGGCTTTTACAATAAGGAAGGGCTTAAGGAAGGCGAATGGAAATATTTCCATGACAATGGACAGCTTTTTTATTCGGAGATCAGAAATGATAGCGGACAAGTCGAGGGGGAGGTAAGGACCTATAGCTTAAGGGGAAATCTAATGACGACAAGGGTATTCAAGGCTGGGAAACTTCATGGTCCTTTCAGATCATATTTTGAATGTGGGAATTTAAAAGAAGAATATGAATACGAGGATGGTGAGGTGAACGGGGAGCTGATCACCTATTTCAAGTCAGGTGGCATTGAATCCAGGGCGATGATAAAGGGCAATAAAAGGAATGGAAAACAGGAGGTCTTTTACAGATCGGGCAAGACGTTCCGTGAGTTCAGCAACAAGGATGGTCTTGGTGAGGGGCCCTATGTTTCTTATCATCCGAATGGGGAGTTATTTGAAAAAGGGGAACTCAAGGAAAACTGGAGGACCGGTGTTTGGGAGATCTTTTATCCGGATGGAAAATTGGAGAAAAAGGGCAAGTACTCAGAGGGAAATAAAGTGGGCGAATGGATAACCTATTTTCCTGATGGAAAAAAGCAATTCATCAAGAATTTCAATTCCGAAGGTATTCCCGATGGCATGATAACTGAATTTACTGAATCAGGTCAGCTTTGGTCTGAAAAGAAAGTTGATGAAAACAAATTGGTCGCCTACAAATATTATGGCCCCGAAGGAAATCTTCTGGTTGAGGAATCAAATTCAAAAGGAAACATGCCATTAAAATCATTTTATCCTAATGGTGCTCTCAGCTCTGAAGGAACACTAGAAAGAGGATATATAAATGGACCCGTGGTTTATTACTATCCGAATGGGAATATCAAACTAAAAGCCAACATAAAGGATGATAAATGGCACGGTCCCAACGAAGAGTTCTATGAATCAGGAGAACTACAAGGCGCAACTACTTATGTTGAAGGGAAGATAGAGGGTTATTTCAGAGGGTTTTATCCCAACGGGAATATTGAAAAAGAGGGCTGGGTGGTCCAGGGGGAGAGCCAGCAAAAATGGAAAGAGTACTATCCTAATGGCACCCTTCGAAACGAATACTTCTATAAAGATGGGAGCTATCATGGCGAGAATAAATTTTATGATTCAAAAGGGAGAATTGCATACACAGAGATCTTTTACGAAGCTGTACCAGTAGGGATGAAGCACTTCGATACCCTGGGAAATATCTTTCAACAGTTTGAGTTGGATGAAAAAAGTTCGGATCTGGTTATAGAGTCCCTCAAGGGAAACAAATACCTGACCAAATCATACTCTTGTGGCGAGAATTCGAGTGACATTTTGAATTTTTATTCCGACGGAAATCTCAGTTCCAGGTTCCATGTGAAGAATTCCCAGTTCCAAAGATTTGAATCCTTTGACTTGAGTGGTGCATTGCTCATTGAAGGGGAATATTTAGACAATGAACCATATGGTGAATGGAAATATTACGATGATAATGGCAAACTTATGCTTTCAGAGCGGTATGATGCTGGGCTAATCGATGGACAGAGTATATCATATTATCCTAATGGGGTAGTGGAATCGGATTGTGAATTCAAAAAAGGAGATAAACATGGTAAATGTGAATTCTATGATCAATATGGAAAACTGCAGATTCGAAGGTTTTATAATAATGGAATTGTAGGTTTCCAGTACTCTAAGAAGGATGGAACAAATTCCGATACGATCTTCATCGATAACAGTAAGGAGGATCAACAGGTTATCTCATATTTTGAAAATGGGGAGACCGCGGTAATTCAGACATACTCAAAAGGATTGATCGATGGAATCAATATGTATTTTTCCATTAACGGAGATACGGTATTTTATTCTGAAAGATTAAATGGAAGAAACCATGGACCCATGAGGACCTTTCATAAAAACGGCAGTTTAAAAGAGCAAAGTTGGTTTTATTGGGACCTAAAACATGGACTTGAGAAAAAGTATTATGAGGATGGAAAATTAAAGGAGGCGGTAAACTGGTTTTATGGTACGCGCGATGGTTGGACAAAAAAATACGACAGGGATGGGGCCTTGATCTTAAAGACCTTTTACCGGATCGATAGTGAATATTAGACATGGGTTTCCGGTTTATTCAATTCTTTTTTTCATTCCTGCTCTTTGGTTCTTTAGCATGGGCTAAGGAGAGCCCCTTTGATACCTTAACCAAGTATCGTTCCATCTACCCCAAGGAAACAGGGATCATTGTTGAAGATAAAAGGAGGACTGTAATTGATCTTGTGAATGATTCATTGCAAATAAATACTGAGATTTATTGGGAGATCCTGGTTCTTGACTATCCCTTTCAATGGGTGAAGGGCTCGGTTTACACTTCATATTTCTCCAATGTGAATGAGCTCAAGGCTTATTCCCTGATCCCTGAAAAAAAGAAATACAAAAGAGTGGATGTTGAAGAATTCAAAAGGAAATATGATAATGATTCTCATATCTTTTTTGATGACAGTGAGATGATAAAATATAACTATCCCCAATTGGTGGAAGGGTCCAAGATCGTCAAGGAATACACTTTCACTTCCCGGGATCCAAGGATCCTGAATACCCACTTTTTTTCCAATTATGTACCTGTCCTTAGGTCAAAATATGAAATAGTGGTTCACCCCAATGTTGATATCAATCACGGTTACACCAACGATACCCTGGGTAAACCTGAATTTACAAAAAGCACGGATGAGGAAGGCAATACGGTTTACACTTATGAGTACTCTAACTGCCCTGTTATAACCAAGGAAAACAACGGCCTGGGCTTTGGATACCTTTCGCAAGGCGTGTATCTGACTATCTCAGGATTTCGGAGATCCAATGGGGAATATAAAAAGGTGTTGTCAGGCCTTGATGATATGCATGAATGGTATAGCACCTTGATCGATACCCTTAAAGTCGATCCATCCTTGAAGGAATTTTCCTCCGAAATTGTAGGTGCCGAAACAGATCCCTACGAAAAGATTAAAAAGATCTTCTATTGGGTCCAAAGAAATGTGAGGTACATCGCCTTTGAAGATGGAATGAGAGGGCTGATCCCTCATGAGGCGGATTTTGTTTTGAACAAGAGATATGGGGATTGCAAGGACATGTCCAGTCTTTTGGTGGGGCTCCTAAGAAGTCAGGGGATACCAGCATATTATACTTGGATCGGGACACGGAGCCTTCCATACCGGTATTCCAAAATGGCCAGTCCCATGGTTGATAATCACATGATCGCTACCGTGATTTTTGATTCCACTTACCTGTTCCTTGATGCTACAGGGAAATACACACCATTAGGTTTCCCAACAGATATGATCCAGGGAAAAGAATGCTTTATAAATATGGGGGAGGACTATAAGATCGAGGTGGTCCCAACAATGGAAAAGGAGAAGAATCTCATGATCGATACCACTTATCTCGAGATAATGGATGGGTCAATAATTGGAACAGGCCAATTAAAGATGCTTGGATATGAAAAGGTTGAAAAATCCTATTACCTGGTACAGGATAAGGCCCGTGAAGAAGAGAAGTACGTAAAAAGGCTATTGAGCAGGGGAAGCAATAAATTTATTCTGGATAGTTATGAAGTTCACAACGTAGATAGCTTTGAAAAGCCTATTTATGTCGATTATGCATTTAATATTTCGGATTATCATTCCGAGGTAGACGATGAGATTTATATCAACCTATGTTTAAATAAGGTATTGCTTTCCTGGGAATTTGAAGACAGGAAAACGCCCTATGAAAATGATTTCAAGTTTTTATTTCAGGCTGTCTATGTTTTGGACATCCCCGAAGGCTATTCGGTTTCATACCTTCCGGAGGGGGGAAGTGTTGATTCAAAAAATCTGGGGTTTGAGATCGATTATGTACTGGATGGAAACAGGATCTATACACTCTTCAAATACTACTTCGACTTCCTGCTTCTTTATCCAAACGAATTCAATGCCTGGAATGATGTGATCCGGGAATATTCTAAAGTCTCTCGAAACTCTGTGGTACTGAAAAAAAACTAATGTGATATGAAGGTCCTTTTGTTATTTCTCTTGATCCTGTTCATTCTTGTTCCTGGCAGATCCCAGAGTACTTGGGAGCCAAACAGGGAACCATACCCTGTTAAAGAAGAAAATATGGAATACCCCTTGGTATATCTTTTTAAGGGTGTTCATTATGATTACAAATACAATGAAGAATCGGAACTGATCTGTGATATCACTTATCACATTATAGCAAGGCCAAATAACCCTGATGGGCTTGGAAGTGTCAATAAGATCTATGTTTCGGAAGGTGAGAGCAAAGAGATCCTGAGTATTCAGTCCAGGGTTATCTCCAAGAGTGGAAAGGTAATTGAATTAGATCAGAAGGACATCAGGGAACTGGTAGATGAGGAGGGAGAAAAGGGATACAGGATCTTTGCTGTGGACGGAGCCGAGTTGGGTGATGAAATTGAGTACAGGCATACCACCAGGGTAGATGCCTCCACCTACATCAATGAAACCTTTCAGTATTCTTCCCCCCTGGAGAATTTTGAATTTGTTTTGACCTGCCCTGAGAACCTGGAGTTTCAGTTTCTGGTTGCCAATGATGACCACGAAGTAGAGCAGGTAGATACCACTGAGGACTATAATCGCTATAAGGTCTTTATTAAGGATATTCCTGTGTACGAAGAAGAACCCTATTCCGGGTTTGATGCCAATAAAAAGCGTGTGGATTTTCGCCTTGCCTACAATACCGCCATTGGGAACCATCGCACAAATACCTATTCCGGTGCAGGAAAACGTATTTATGAAATTGCCCATGAGCTTACAAAAGATGAAAAGAAGCTTGTAAATACATTTATAAAGGAAAACGATCCGGGCAGCGGAAATCCCATGACCAGATTCCGGGAACTGGAACATGCCCTAAAAACCAAATATTATGTCCAGAAGGGATATCCCTCCAATATGGAATTTCTGTTTGAAAATGGATTTTCCAATAAACGGGCCTTTATGAAAATTCTGGTAGCTGCTGCTGAATATCTGGAGCTTGAATATGAGCTTGTGATCGCACCAAATCGATACTCAAATAAGTTCGAATTTGGATTTGATTCCTGGAATTATCTGGATGACTATATCATGTATTTTCCAAATGAGAATAAGCTTACCAGTGTGGAGAGTTATACCAAGAGAGTGGGTTGGGTTCAAAACCGGAATATAGGAACCTATGCTCTGTTTGTCCGCCCGGAGGTGATCCAGGAATTTGTCTATCCTGTTACCAGGATAGAATATATTGAAGGGAATGATTATTCCCTTAACATGGATATTCTTGATGTAGATGTTGAATTCAATGAAGACTTTACAGCGGCTACTGTAATGGCTAAAATAACCAACACCGGGGTTGAGGGGGGGCAGTACAAGGGAGAATATATTTGGAATGACGAAGAGAAGAATGAGGAATTAAAAGAGAGGCTTGCCCGTGCCTTATTGCCACAGGCAGAAATTCTGGAAAGCAATTTGGATAGCCTGAATATCACTGCCGAAGATTGGGATAAACCCTTTGTGTTTTCCTGCAATTTTAGATCCGAAAATATTATTGAGCAGGCAGGGGCCACCGTATTGTTTAAGATCGGCGAATTAATAGGTCCTCAGAACGAATTATACCAGGAAAAGGAAAGAAAATACGACGTGGAATGTTCATACAATCGGGGGTATGAAAAAGAGCTCAGGATCAGGATTCCGGAAGGGTTTGAAGTGCAGAATGCGGAGTCTTTGGCAATGGATGTGTTGGTAGAGGATGAAGGAAAGAAGGTTTATGGCTGGGAATCTAAGTTCCGAATTGATGGTGAAATGCTGATCGTCAATATCCTTGAGTTTTATAACAGCATACATTTCCCTAGGGAAAGGTTCAAAGAGTACCAAAATGTTATCAACGCGGCGGCAGATTGGAATAAAAAAACCCTGATCCTGAAAGCAGAATAACAACTTTTTATTTCTTTTCCTGGCGCGAGGTAGTACGGGGCTGAGGCGGGTAGCGAATATCCGATATGTCCCCTTTACTATTTGATTACCTTCAAGGTTTGTGTAAGGGTTCGATTTTCGTATCGTATGTAGTAGTAATAATCACCTGGAGGGACACCCTTTGCATCGAAACTGAAATCCCGATCACTTGAGCTGAAAATCTCCTGCCCCCATCGATTGAAGATCTGAATATCCCTGAATCCACAAATCTGACTGCTGTTTTCCAACTCAAGAAAATCATTTGCTCCATCTCCATTTGGGGTAATGACATTGGGGAATTCCAGGAGGGTTTCCGCCTCAACCCAAAGGTTAAGTTCATTTGAATGGCCTTGACATGATCTATCCTCAACGGTAAAATGGATCTTCAGAGGATCTGAATTTCTATCCTCGCATTCCGGATTCCAAATGAATTCAACGGAGTCAGATCTAGGCACGAATTCAGGGATATGGAATGGTTCGGTAACCACCCCTTTCTCTTCCATGTTGAACCCATGTGGGCTAAAAGACAATTTCACATCATCATATCGGAAGCGTTCACCTCCCAGATTCAAAATGTCCTCATCTCTGCCGATAACAGAAAAGCGAAGCTCAGACCCATTCGACCTCACCCTGACCCTGCTGCCTTCCATTTCAATTTGCTCACCCTGCTCGTCTTTGACCTGAAAATAGGGTTCTGTGCCATCATTGATCTCTATGGTGAGTAGGGAGCTGTCCTTTTCATGAAGACAACTTGAATCGACTGCATAGACAAAAAACTGCAAGGGAGAATTCTCATTGTATCTTTCAAACATTTCACAATCGATCCCTTTGGGAAACCAGGAGAAGGTTGAAACCAGGCTGCTATCACCAGGATTGTTGGACCGATTTTCGATGCTGATACCGAGCCCAACAAGAAGGTCTAAGGTTTGTTCAGGATCTAGGTTTTTATACTTGAAGTATATCGAAATTTGATCCCTGTCCCCGTCGCTGCTGAAGTAATCGAAAACAAGGCTTTCGCCTACCTGCTTTTCAAAGTACTGGTCTTTCAAGGACACAAACTCCTCCGTCCTATCAGGGTTTTCTCCTGCCTTCCCTACTACTCTTGGAGAATGGTTATCCCTGATAAATTCAAAATAGATCGTCCGGACTGCTCTGTTTTCCTGGCAGTACTTTTCTTCAGTGATCAAATGGAATTTCCCTCCTCCCTCGGTAAACAGGTCACAATCCGGTGTCCAACTGAAGGAAGATCCGAGGTTTTTTACTCCAGTCAGAGTATCGGATCCTTGATCATTAAAAAACTTCATTCCAACCTCCCCACTATTAAATCCTACTCCCTCAATAAACTGTACAAGGGTATCGCTAAGGCTGTCCTCGGTCAATAGATCAAAATTTATGGTCCAATTCGGACGGATCCTAAAGACCATGAAAGTATCATTCAGGGTATCTTGATCATCACCAGGGAACCTAAACAGATCATTTGGGTAATCCGAGGATTCCAGTTCCACCTTTGCGGGAAAGAGTTCAGGAATGATCTTGAAATATATGGGTCTTGTTATCGCCCTTCCCGCACAAAATCTGTCTTCGGTGATCAGGTTTACCTGCCCTCCACCTTCATTAGCGAATTGGCATTGGGGTTTCCATCGAAAGGTTGAGATCAGGCTATCCCTTCCAACAAGCACCCGATTTTGGGTTGCATTGAAGAATTCCATTCCTTGGGAATATGGATTATAGCCTACCCCTTCAAGATATTGTACCAGGGAATCTGCTGCTGAATCCAGGGTCAACAGTGTGAATTCGATCTCCTGGTTTGGATGGATCTCAAAGGTCATAAAGGTGTCTGGCCTGCTGATAGGATCGAAAGGAGTGAAACTAAAGTCCGCACTATCAAACTTGACCTCCTTTGGGATCAGGCTGGGTAGTACGTTCTCCTTCAGGATCTCAAAATGGATCTCCCTGACATTGATCGCCTCGTTGCAAAATTTGTCGAGGGTAACAAGGAAAACTCTTCCTTTTCCATGCTGAAAGAACCTGCAGCCTGGGTCCCAACGGAATTTTGCCCTGATGGTATCGCTCCCGATGATGGTATCCGATTGGTTTTGGTAAAAAAGCTTCATCCCGGCATTGATCGCATTGAATCCATCACCCATCAGGTACTGTACCACGGACTGATTATTGGTGTCGATAGTGATAAAATCTATGCCGATATTCCATTGAGGGCGGATCTGGAAGAAGGCAATGGTATCATTGGATGAAACACCTACCTGTGATGGGAATTGGATGAATGCCGGATCATAATCAAAAGTGTCAACATGCACTGTTGAGGGCACATAGGGTACGCTGTCCACGGTGAAGAACCACTCGGTTGAATCTTGATGGGGGAGGGGGCAATTTCCTTTAGCGGTTACGATCTTCAGTTTTAGTGGCTCGGCAAATGATTGTGCGCATCCAAGGAATTTGATACAGATGTCAACGGTATCATTGGGCCCTGAAAAAGTGTAACTCTTGGGAGTATATTCGATAAATCCCTCCGGGAAGTTTTCTGGTACCACCTTGAAGTTGGCATTCATTCCTATGGGATTTGCTTGACTATAATCAGAATCCCAGATCTTGAAACATACCTCTCGTTCATTCATATCTCCGGTGACATGGATAGTATCGCCCGGTAAGCCATTTCCATTGGCCAGGATCGGGCCATCAAGGGTATCAGGGAAGGAGCATCCCCCTACTACAGGCAATTGAAAATCCCTGTAAACACTTCCGATGAGTTCTTTTTTGCCGTCACCGTTCAGATCACGGAATTCCTTGCACCATACCCCAAAAAGGTGTACTCCCGGATTCCTTGGAACCGCTGTTAGCAGACCGGTTTTAGCATCTACCCGCAACCTGTCTGCTGCTGGGTCCGGCGGGCCTGAATATCCATGAACCGCATCATCTGCTGAAAATGTTTGAGCCCATGGAATGGAAGGAAGCATAGTAAGAGGATCCGCATATGGGGCATGATCCGGAGTCATTGTCCCTCCGGTGACCGTGCCATAATCCCTTGGAGTGAACATTTCATATGCCAGAGAATCCCCATCCGGATCAGCCCCTCCAAAGTCCATATAAAAGAGTTGCCCTACACAAGCATACTCCGCAATGGGTTCTGAGAGCTTGGGAGAGCTGTTGATCACTTGCCCCCCTGCAAGGTCTCTAATGGGAGGAAACAATGTGGTGATCACCTGCCCGGTGGTAAGAGGGGATAGAAGGTTTGTCAGGGCCCGATTCCTGCAACAGGACCTCCATACAAACAGATATCCGGAGGGGTCACTGAAAGAGTCAGGGTCCAGGCTGATGTCATCCTCATAATACCAGCGCTCTATATCGATAATGGAGTTTTGACATGCAGGGGTGAAGGACTGTACAGGGGTATTTGATACCAGGGGAACCGCTATCATCCTTTGCAGATTAGGATTCAACCCTCCTGTTCCCCGTTTATAGATCCCAATATTGGCGACCAAAGGCGGCAGGATCCCGGTCCCATCACGGTAGATATTGACTTTGATCCGGTAATCAAAATCATGAAGGTGCTCTATCAGGATCTCTCCACCAACGATATGATCCCCTTTTGCCTTATAAAGGAACAGGGTTAGAAAAATGGAAATAAACCAGAGCAGTTTTCTCATCAGAGGGTTCAGAAAATACCTTAATGATGTTTTCAGTCCATTAAATCTCCCAAATTACTGGTCATTTATCAAGTTGGTGATCATTTAGGCATGATCTCCGAAACAAAAAGTGACTTTTTGTGGAAGGGGTTTTGGAATCCATAAATTCGCAACCACAAAATCAAAATCCATGAGGCGCTTAATAGTTTTTTCCTTCATTCTAATGCTTTCCTGCTCGCCAAAGACGGACGATGAATTGATCATTGGGTCCTGGGACCTGATCTCATACCAGATGGATGCAAATTCGGATCCCATGTCTATTGAGCCAGGGAGTCCCGCCAGTTATACCTACACTTTTGATGAAGGTGGGACCTGGTCCAAGGGAGAGGAAACAGGAAGCTATTCGATTGACCTGAAAAGGAAAAAGATCACAATCAAGGGTGAAATACCAGATCTGGGCCCTTATTCAAAGAAATGGGATTATAAACTGTCTAATGACAGCCTTTCTCTTTCGTCTATGGTCAAAGAGGACCTGATCACCAGTATTTACATTAAAAAAGCAGGGTCAGAGTAAGCTCTGCTCAAGAGGCCTCAAGTTTTTTAATCATCTCCCTGGCATTGTTGTTCTCAGGATCCATTTCCAATGAGATCCGGTAGTACTTGATCGCCAATTCATCCTCTCCGTTTTCCATATAACCTTCTCCAAGGCTGTCATAGGTATTTGAGGATTCGGGATAAAGAGCAACATTTATTTTGAAGACCGAAATGGCCAGCTCGGTCTTATTGTCGTACAGAAGCTCGTAGCCCAGGTTGTTTAGCCTTCCTTCATTAATACCCCAATCTTCAGCATTCTCCTCCTGCAGGGCCAGATATGCTTTTTCTGCTTCCTCATAATTGCCTTCCACCAATAATTCGATGGGCAGCTTTTCTTCATCCCCAAGCTTTGGATGCTTGAATTCAATTTCTCCCTCATCCGGAGGAAATACAAAGTAGGGCTTGCCATCTTCAGGGTTTTCCATGAACCTGATCTTTGATTTTCTTTCTCTTCTGGTAAAATCGGTATCGGAGATCTTGGTGAGTTCGTTTGGATCCTGAAACAAATACTTCATGTAGAGTTTGCCTTCTTCTTCATATACTTTAATGAGTTCGCTGTTATCATACTTGTAGCGGCCGGTAAGTTCAGCAATCTCCTCCTGGGACATGGGAACGGGTTCATAATCCGGGGACATGAACTTATCCCATTCATAAACCCTTGCAACAGCCCTGGTAAGTTCCTGATTAAAGGAGGGTTTGTTCCCATTGGTCAGGATCACCAACCCATATCCTTTTTCCTTATGAGCTATCAAATTTGCCGTAAAGCCTTCATCCCATCCTCCATGTTGAAAATGGACCTCTCCATCCCGAATATCAAAAAAGATCCCAAGGCCTATGAAATCATCGAAATAGGGTGTGTTCATCCTTGTGGCCCATTCCTGGTTTAAAACCTTGCCTTCTTCCCCGCGGATGGTCAGCTGGAGGTCGAGTGCAAACTTTGCCAGGTCTTCAGCTGTGGTCCACAGACCTGCAGCCGCCATTTCAGGATAGGTATGCCTTTTTCCGGTGGTCATGGTCCTGTCCGGCAGGTAACCGGCGGCGGCTTTCTTGAGTTTTTCAGGTGGAAGAGGCTGTTCGTAGGTACTATGAGTCATTCCAAGGGGACCGAGGACCAGTTCTTGCTGGATCTCGGGGTAGCTCTTTCCATATTGATCTATCATCATCTGTTGCATGATGGTGAATCCTCCTCCTGAATATTTATAGTCAATACCGGGCTCCCTGAACACCCTGATGGGAGGGGAGTTGGCTGGGGGTTCCCCGTCCAGAACCTGTACCAGGGTAGGGACATCCTGGTGGATGGTATAGCCAAGGAAGCCATGGACGGTAAGTCCGGCAGTATGGCTCAGTATTC
>JANQSY010000188.1 GCA_028279065.1 Cytophagales bacterium | reverse complement strand
GACTTATAGGAATAACTATCCTCATTTTCTATCGTTATTTTTTTCCAGTGCTTCCGAATCCTCCTTCAGCTCTGGAGGTTTCCTCCAACTCATGAGTTTCATCCCATTCAATTGTTTCATGTTTGGCGATCACCAACTGGGCTATCCTATCCCCGGATTCGATCTCGAAGATCTCACTTGAATGGTTTATAAGGATGACCCCAACCTCTCCTCTGTAATCGGCATCAATGGTGCCAGGTGTGTTGAGGACAGTGACCCCATGTTTCAGGGCCAGCCCGCTTCTTGGTCTTACCTGCCCTTCATATCCTGATGGAATTTCGATAAATAGCCCGGTAGGTACCAATTGAGTACTTCCGGGTTCCAGTTGGACTGGAGACTCCAGATCGGCTCTGAGATCCATTCCTGCTGAAAAAACTGTTTTGGCCTCAGGAAGTGGGTTCGAGGATAGGTTTTTTACCCTGATTTTCATTTGGGGGCAAAAATAATCTTTTGTTATTGCTAAACCGGAATTCGACTGATCATTGGATCTCTTTCCTGATCAGCGGCCTTTGAATTCGGGATCTCTTTTCTCCAGGAATGCGGAAACTCCCTCCTGAAAATCCTCTGTGCGGCAACAGGCCGCAAAAGAATTGGCTTCAGTCTGATATCCATTCTCCTCATTGCTGAATGCTGCATTTACCGTATCCACAATAAGCGAGATCGCGATCGGGGCCTTTTTCTGGATCTTTTGGATTAGGCCTTCACAAAAGGGGATAAGGTCTTCCGGTGTTTCCACCACGTGATTCACCAAACCGAGCCTATGGGCCTCATCAGCTTTGACCATATCCCCGGTCATCATCAATTCCATGGCTTTTCCTTTTCCCACATGGACACCCAAACGCTGGGTCCCTCCATAGCCAGGAATGATCCCAAGGTTGACCTCAGGCTGGCCAAATCTTGCTCCGGGGGCTGCAACCCTCATATGGCAGGCCATGGCAAGTTCGCACCCTCCTCCCAGGGCAAATCCGTTGACGGCGGCAATTACAGGTTTGGGACATTGCTCAATGGAATCAAATACCTCTTGACCATTTTCAGCGAATTTCCTTCCATTGGTTTCGTTGAGCTCCTTTAATTCGGAAATATCTGCACCGGCAACAAAAGCTTTCTCCCCCGAACCTGTAATTATTACAGCTGAGATCTCTTCATTATCATATGCTTCGCGAACTGCCTCCCCCAATTCAGAAATAACCTTAGCATTCAAGGCGTTCAATTTATCCGAGCGGTTGATGGTGATGTAAAAAATCCCAGTTTTTATCTCGGTAAGTAATGTCTCAAATCGGCTCATAAATATTTGGAATTGGTTTACTCAGTTTTTTTCCTTGCCAAAATTGAAAAGCATTTCCTTTTCCTTTGAGGAAAGGCTTTCATAACCTTTTTCGGCGATCTTGTCCAGGATTTGATCGATCTGATCCTGGGTAGGTGAAGTTATAGACGAATCTTCTTTCGATGACGTGAATTTTGGTGTTTTGTAGCTCACCTTCATTTTTTTGGAGGGGTTGATAAGTCCTCTGAAAAAATCAAGAAAAGCCTGGACCGGCTTTCCAAGGTCCATTCCATTCTGAAGCTGCTTTATATAAAGAAAACCCATCAATGCTCCTCCGAGGTGAGCAATATTTCCTCCTGCATTTGGGCCTACGCTGCCCATAAATGAAATGAAAATATAAAATGCAGCGATGTACTTGATCTTGACAGGGCCTAGAAAGATCAGGTGAAAAGAATAATTGGGTAATAGGGTAGAAGCCCCGATCATGACTGCATAAACTGCTGCAGATGCACCTACCATTCCCGAAACCGTATCAGCTCTTTGAACGAAAAATGGGATAAGGTTATAGAAGATCAGGTATAGAAGTCCTCCTGATATCGCTCCGAGAACATATAGGTTGGTGAGCTTATGACTTCCGAGGAATTCCACTATCAGCCTCCCGAACCAAAAGAGGAAAAGAAGGTTGAAGAGAATGTGGAATATATCGCTGAGGCTATGCGCAAAGGAATAGGTGATCAGGGTCCAGGGTTTGGTCAGGAATGCTCCGAACTGTGGTGGGATAGAGAATTGAGCGAAGATCACCTCGAATGCTCCCCGCATCCCGAAAAGGGTTGAGAACACATTCAGTATCACCAGAACCGCAAACACGATCAGGTTGATCGCGATAAGCTGGTTAAGACCATTATCGTTCTTCTGAAAAACCCTTTTTATTTCATCAAATACAGTTGCCATGGTTAAAATGGGCTACCTGACCTCTTCCAACCCTTAACAAAGAAATAGGCAAAAATCATTCCCCCGATATGTGCAAGATGAGCGACATTATCTCCAGGGGCCTGCTGGAATAAGGCATATACTTCATATAGACCGTAAAAAGTCACCAAATATTTTGCCTTGATCGGAATTGGTGGAAAAAGAAGAAAGATCTCGGCATTTGGAAAAAGCATTCCAAAAGCAAGGAGAATTCCGAAAACTGCGCCTGAAGCTCCGACCATTGGGACGTTGGCTTTAAGCTCATAGAGTTGGTTCAAATAGATCTTTCCTTTCTCAATCAGGTCTGCGCTTGCAGGGGACTCGGAAAAAGCTTGGTAAAAGTTATAGTAGCGATCCAGATAGAAGCTGAAATTGTTGTTTATGAAGGAATAGAAAAGGTCCGGATCAGGGTTTGCAATATAAGCCTGAAGATCCGAGTAAAGCATTTGCATTTCTACCATCTGAACCATGCCATATAGGACCCCGGCTCCAACTCCTGTGACCATATAGAAGATCAGAAATCGTTTCGGTCCCCAGGTTTGCTCCAGCCAGGGGCCGAAGAAGAAAAGGGCTAGCATATTTCCAAAAAGGTGCCATATCCCACCATGAAGAAACATATAGGTCACAAATTGGTAGGGCTGGAAGTAATCAGAAAAAATATAGTAAAGGGCAAACTGGTCTGAAAGCAGGCCTCTGAGCAGCAAACTGTCTAGGGCAAGGACCACAATATTCACCAAAAGAAGATTCTTTACAACGGGGGTAAGCCTGAACATTACTGGGAAAAAGCTGAAAAAAGGTAATTATAGTCCATTTTGATCAAAGTGGGCAAGCCGTCTGATGTGAACTGCGGAATTTTACATGCGAACAGTTGGTCAACCATATTTTCCATTTCCTCTTTGCTCAAAACCTTGCCATGGGGTATTGCGGATTTTTTTGCCAGAGCTCTAAGAAGGCTTTCCCCCTTCGAGATGCTGATCGATTTTGAATTGTTCTTGTATAATTCAAGCAAGCCCTCAAAAAGTTCCTTGGTATTTTCTCCGGTACAACCTTCTGGGATCCCGTTGATCATAATGGAATCCGATCCAAAATATTCGAAATCGAAGCCTATTTTTTTCAGTTCGGGCTCCATGCCCATCACCAGGTGGATATCGGCTTTCCCTGGGCTGATCTTTTCGGGAAAAAGGCATTGTTGGGAACTCACCTTGCCCACTTCATATCTGGAGGCAAACTTTTCAAAAAGTATGCGTTCGTGGGCCCTGTTTTGATCCACCACCATTACCCCGGATACTACCGGCATCAGGATAAAAGCCCTCGCAACCTGCATCACCGCCCTTTGATTCTCCTCCGGCCTGATATCCTTTTCAATGTCCTTAGGGCTTTCAATCGATCCTTCAAGTTCTTCCCATCCTGTACGGTTGCCATGCTCTGGTTTTGGACTCCAAGGCTGTTTTTCCCTTGGCATGCCTTCGATCTCTCTGCCGCTGAAATCTCTTTCGAATGCCTCCTTGATGCTTTCAGCTGCTCCTTCATCCCTGGTTCCGAACTGAAAAGAAGAAGTGAAGGACCTTTCACTTGAATCTAACTCATCGATCTCGACCTTCTTGGTAAAATCGATACTCGGACTTAGGGGTTGTGACCCCAGGGTCCTTTTCACAGCTGAATTCAGCAGTCCATAGATACTTCTTTCATCATCGAATTTAACCTCATGTTTGGAGGGATGGACATTGACATCGATATGGTCCGGGTCCAGCTCAAGGAACAGAACGAAAAAGGGAAAGGACTCCTCAGTGATCAATCCCTTGAAGGCTGTCTTGACCGCATGGGAAAGGTAATTGCTTCGGATATACCGGTTGTTGACAAAAATGAACTGTTCTCCGCGGGTTTTTTTAGCTGTATCCGGCGTGCCTATAAATCCTTTGATGTTCAGATAATCAGTACTTTCCTTGCAAGTAAGGAGACGTTTCTGATAGGATTTGCCAAGAAGGTGAATGATCCTTTTTTGGAGGCTTTCCGATTTCAGGGAATGAACCAAAAGGTCTCCATTATAGAATTCAAATCCGATCTCCGGAAAGGCAAGTGCAACCCGGTTGAATTCATCCATGATGTGCTTTAATTCTACAGGATCGGATTTAAGGAACTTCCTCCTTGCCGGAATATTATAGAAAAGGTTCTTCACCTGGATCGAAGTACCTGCCTCGATTGCTTCAGGCTCCTGTCCCTTGAATTCAGCTCCTTCCACCACGACCCGAGTACCTACTTCGGCCTTTGGCTGGCCTGTGACCAGCTCAGCCATGGACACCGCGGCTATTGAAGCAAGGGCTTCCCCGCGAAACCCCATGGTCTTTATGGAAAACAGATCCTCGGCCGTTGAGATCTTTGACGTGGCATGACGTTCAAAGCAGAAGCGGGCATCGGATAGAGACATGCCTTTCCCGTCATCGATCACCTTGATCAGGGTTTTTCCAGAGTCTTTTATGATCAGGGTGATATTTTGGGCGCCAGCATCGATCGAATTTTCCAGCAATTCCTTTACTACTGATGCTGGTCTTTGAACCACCTCGCCAGCTGCGATCTTATTGGCTATGGAATCCGGTAATTGCTTTATGATGTCGGCCATCTACCTGCCTACCCTTGAGAGAAATTTTTTTATCAGCCAAATGGCTGTGAAAGGGATGAAAATCCAAAGTATTCCAGTGGTGCCCCAATTCCAGTACGCAACTGCCGCTGAGACGAGAAAAACCAACAGAATGAACTGATTTACCGAAGAAGCCCTGTTCTGGGTCTGCCGTCTTCTGAAAGCTTCTGAGATCTGCGACCTTGTGCCAGCTGTTTCAGAAATCTTTTCGTTCTTTATTTTTTTGATCCTTTCCTGGATCTCCTCCTTGACAGGATCATAATATCTTGGTTGGAAATTGAATTCCCGGTGTTTGGGCAGATGGAAAAATGAAAAGAATCCCATTGAGGAAAATGTTGTTTACAAAATTAGGATTTGTTTGCTGGTGAGGAAAACTCTAGGAACCATACTGCTTCTTTTTTTGCTCCTTCTTTGGAACAGGATCATTGGGGTCACATTTGCCCAGGAATTACCACCACTTGGGATACATGTTGAGGAACTGAGCGATGAGGAAAGAGCAGGGCAGATCATATGGCTTGAGATCAGCGAAAAACTGTCATCCAGGGAAATAGAGAGATTACGAACCCATGCATTAGATGGAAGGTTTGGTGGGATCATTTTTAATGGAGTTGAAATCGAAGATGCACTTCACATCAAAGAAAGTCTTGATCTTCCACTAAGGATCCCATTGGTCTTTGGATATGATTGCTCTAATGGATTTCCTCGAATAGATGATCATTTCAATCCCCCCAAAATGTTTGTCCTTGCATCCATATCAGACCTTAAGTTGATAAGAACGGCTGGATTCCATTTTGGAAGAGCAATGAAAGAGGCAGGTATGGATTTTATTATTGGTCCTGAAATTGGGCTAACTTATTTGAATGATCATGAATCCTCTCTGGGGGGAACCTATGCAGACATAAGGCGAGTTGCTGAAGTCTTCACGGAGGGTTTAGACATTTCAGGCCTGCCTTTCAGCCCAAATCTTAATGTTACAGGGCGACCTGGGCAATTTGGTTCAGTTAGCCTTTCCAAGAAAAACCAAGAAATATTTGATATGATCGAAGAGCGCGGGGCTTTTTTATCAGTCAATGGAACTGAGCCGGGGCCTGGTTCTATTTCGGCTTTTGAAAATTCCTTAAGGTCTTCAAGGGTGATTCTTTCTCCTAGGGTTAATCCCAACCGCAGCATATTTAATCTCAAGATGAATAGAGAGGTAATTGGTTACCTTGAAAGAGGCTACGACATCCTTAGGGTTGTGGAGATAAACAAAAATCTTAACAAAGAAGTAGTGAAGGTTTTAAATCTCAAAGTGGATAAAAAAAGCATGCTTGAAAAAACTTTTTCCATCCTTGAACTGAAGGAAAGAGTTGAGATCAATAAACCTATCAATAAAGGAAGGGAGATTTATGATCTAAGTTGGGAGTCTTTAATCGATGAATTGCGGAGAGCATCAGTGGTTGTTTTGGATGTGGGAACAAGCATTCCAATTATGGAATTTGAAGGATCAAAAGTTGGAGTCCTTGACAATTATGAGATCCCAATTCGGAAAGAATTGGAAAGCCATTTTCCTGTGGAAGTAATTGATTTTGATGAAAATGCCCCTCTTGAAGATTTTTGGCAGGAAACATACGGTTTTGATTTCGTTGTTGTAAATCACGGGAAACGAGGCTCCTATGGAAGACATCATTCTGAAGAATTCCTGAATAATTTGATTAATACTGGGAGCACAAAATTCATCCACGTTTATTTTAATCATTATCCAAATCCTTTTACCTTGTTCTGCTATGGTCCATATTGGGAGGTGACCCCTGAATTTCCAAAGGCTTTTCCTGATGATCTTCCATCCATGATTATTTCTCCTGACCCCTCTCCGGTTTCGATTTCTGCTGTAGCTGAAATTATTTTTGGAGCACGGTCAGCTTCAGGAAGATTGGGATTCAAAATCCCTGCTTTTCAAGTTGGGGCGGGTGAGTACACATTAAAAGCCCAGCGAATTCGCAAAGATATTCCAGAGAGACATCCGGTTGATTGGGGAAAAATGGAGAAGATTTCGGAAATCGTTAATGAAGCTCTGGCCGATTCAGCCGCACCGGGGGGGCAGGTTTTGGTCCTGCATAAGGGCATGGCGATCTACGAAAATAGTTTTGGGAATCATACTTACAAGGGAGAAAAACCCGTACTTGATGAAGACCTTTTCGACCTTGCATCAGTGACCAAAGTTGCTGGTACCATGCAGGTGATAATGGCTTTGGCTCAGTGGGGAGCATTGAGTATCGATGATAGTGTGGTGAAATACCTGCCTGGCCTGAGGGGTACCAATAAGGAAGGCATCATAGTAAGGGACGTCCTGGTCCATCAGGCAGGCCTTCAACCTTATATACCCTATTGGGCGATGATCCGGAACAGGGAGGGAGAGGAGGACTACTTCTATTGTTCCTTTAAGGATGATTGGTTTTGCGTCCCGGTAGCGGACAGTCTTTATACGATCGCTACCATTGAGGATAGTCTTTGGCAATGGACCATTAATTCGGATCTGCTGGACAGGAATGAAGAGGGAGTGTATGACTACAGATATAGCGATCTGAGTTTTTATGTCCTGAAGGCCATAGCAGAAAAAATTAGCGGGCAACCGATCGAAGATTTCCTCAAACAGAATTTCTGGGACCCAATG
>JANQSY010000187.1 GCA_028279065.1 Cytophagales bacterium | reverse complement strand
ATATATGTTCCGAAAAGGGTCACCGCGGTAGTAACCACCACAGCATTAAGACTGTCAAGGCTTTCATTTAAAACATAGCTGATGTCCGATGAAAAGTTGGAAAAGGAGATCCCCACAGAAAATGGATTCTTGGCATATACAATGTTCCCTGCGGCAATGGTTCTCCTGACCTGAGATGCTTTTCTATTAGCAACGTTGTTTCTCTGGATTCCTCCATTTACGGAAAAACTCAGTCTATTCTTAAAAAAAGTGGAAACATAGGAAGCCGTAATGTTCTCAAGATCATTGTTAAAGAAGTAGGCTCCCATGGTTTGATAATTAGGGCCAATTCGTTCGTATTTCCCGGTTATCAAATGCTTCTTCAGCAGACGATATGACAATGCTACTTTGAATGCATTTCTGAAGGTGGTCGAAGATTTTGTATCATAACCTAAGGCGGAAAAAATGTTTGATTGATCCAATGAACCGTCTCTCGTGTCAATGGTATAGGCACTTCTTGCAAACTCCCCCGAAAAAATGAGGTTTTTGATCTTTGAGTATTTCCAGGCAGTCCCAAGGACCATATTTTCCGCTGGAGAAATACTGCTGGAATCAGGAATGGACTCCCATGAATCGGCCTCATCTCTTGCACTAAAGTAGATCAGGTCAATAAAGTTTTCGTTGTCCCCGTAGCCAATTTTTCCACCATAGCCAAAGCGGTCAAAGCTGGGAACAAAGACCTGGTTTGTAGGTTGATCCAAGGGGATAGCGGTAGCAAAACGACCGTAATTCGCAGCGAACCTGATCTTATTGCGTGGGTAGAGTTCAATCCCACCCCCTAAAAAGGTATGCCCTGCCAAAGTGTAAGAAGAAAAAGTCATATTGGAATAACCTATATGTGCCTTTGCCCATTTGTATGAAGGTCGAATGGAGAATCGATTATAGGGCTGGGTAAAAGAAGAGTTCTGCGAGGTAATGGTTGCCGCAATTGGTATTGCCACACCGTAGATGCTAAGGTTGACCCTTCCGCTCAGTGTCCAGATATAGTTCTCCTGCCTGTCTTCAATTCCACTTGCCCCGTAAAATCGGTTAAACGCAGAAAATGAGCCATTGATCTTTATTGGATCCTGTTTGGAGATAGATCCCAGATCAACATCCTGGGCATGAACATATTTGGGCGAAAAAAGGAGAAGCACGAATCCAAGCCCGAACAAAATGACCCCAGAGGATAATGTTTTCCTAAACATTTAGGGACGAGGTAGGTTTGGTAGCTCTGATTGCAATCTCAACAATTTAGGAAACCGGATTTTCCTAAGACCAATATCGAAGAAATAATCGTTTCCTTAATTCTTTTTCATAAGAAAAATCGACAAACGGAATGATGAACGGTGGATAATGCTATTGGGCGTAAGACCCAATTATTGGCCATCCATAGTTTGAAAACTCCCGGGATAGAAACTAGCAGCAACCGGAACCTGGGGCGCAATCGACTGCCGGAACGTCCTTCGCTCTCGCAAAGGGCTTTTTCTTGATTCCTCCGGGCTTTTCCGCATAGACCGTAACGCTGACTATTCCGGTTGAGCCTTTTTTGAATTCTTCGATCTCGGTTTTGCTCAGATAGTTCTTCAGGATATCATCCGGGATCAGAATGGGCTTCTCTTTTTGAAGGCTGATGTTCTTAAATCCAGCCTCCTCAATAAAGCCAAGATAATCGCTTTTCTGAATGGCCCCAGAAACACAGCCCGCATACATTTCGGCATCCTCCCTCAATCCTTCTGGCAACTCCCCTATTAGGACTATATCTGAAATACTGAAATGCCCTCCTGGTTTCAAGACCCTGAAGATCTCTTCAATCACAGCCCCTTTATTTGGAACCAGATTTAGCACGCAATTGCTGACGATCACATCTGCAACAGCTTGATTGACAGGCATGTTCTCAATATCTCCTTGCCTGAATTCGACATTATTATAACCCAGCTTTTCTGCATTGGTCCTCGCCCTGTCGATCATCTCCGGAGTGAAATCAATGCCGATCACCTTGCCTTCATCTCCAGTTTCGTGACGAGCAATAAAGCAATCATTTCCCGCACCCGAACCCAGATCAATCACAGTATCTCCCTTTCTTATTTGAGAATATTCCACGGGCAAACCACAGCCGAGTCCCAGGTCGGCTTGTTCTACATAGCCGTCGGTTTTGGTATAGTCATCAACCATGATGTTGTACACCTCAGCCGATGCATCTGTAGCTCCGCAACAAGAAGCCTGATTAACCAGCTTATTCTGACTGGCAATTTCAGCGTACTTCTCTTTGACGATCTTTTTAAGTTCCTTTTCGGTTTTCATGGAGTACTTCTTTAAAGCCTAATAACAATAAAAGAACTTATCCGACCAAGGAATAATTCCTTAACAAAATGTTAAATATGAACAATTCAATATGGAATTCTTTACTTAGTTGAACCTTCCAAAGGACCTCAATGGCCAGATATTTTTTCATTGTTCAATTTCTCTTTGCCTTCTTTTTGGGATGTCAACCTGACAAGACAACCGAAATGGAAAAAGATTCGAAAGCGAAGAGAAAAGCAACTATTAAAGATGTAGAATCCGGAATTCGTGACAACATAGCCCAAAGAGTTAAGGATGGAAATGGATTTTTTCACTTCCAAAATGATAGTCTTGATCTGAGTCTTAAGCTGGTCAGGGTGCATACCGAATACCTTTCCGTGCTGGGGAAGAATGAATTTTTCGCCTGTGTGGATCTGGCAACTGAAAGTGGGGACGTATATGATGTGGACTTCTTCCTGGAAGGAACGGCGGATAGCATGGTGGTGACCAGGGAAAGCATCCATAAACTCAATGGGAAACCATATTATACCTGGGAGCAGAACAAGGACAAGACCTGGAAAACCGTCCCGGTGGAACAGGCATCCAGCCAACTTCTCGGAGTGATCGAGGGTCGGGATAGATTCAAATTCAGCTATGAGGTCATGCTTCCTGAGATCCAAAAGCAGGCAAGGATCTGGATACCCATTGCCCGAAGCGATAGGTTTCAGGAGGTAGAATTGATCGGAATCCAAAGCCCCGGTGATTATGAGATCAAGCAAGAGGATGAGTTCGGAAATAAAATCTTCTTTCTGGAGTTAGGGCCGAAGCACAGTGGTAACAAGATCCTGATCGAATATAAGGCGGATCGAAAGGAAAAGGCTGCTTACGAGGATACGGAATCTGATCCCGGTCAATACCTCCTGGCTTCTA
>JANQSY010000151.1 GCA_028279065.1 Cytophagales bacterium | reverse complement strand
GACTTGTATATGGTACCTCATAGGGTCATCTGGTCTATGTCTTAACTTAATGATTAACACGTGGTCACCCCTTTGAATATTCGCAAGATCAATAGTTGTGACAAAAAGCACTCTGTTGGGCTTGGTTATTCTCGTAAAACGAAAATGCTGGTCCTCGATTTCTACGGTATCGATAAAGATCTCGCAATTGGCTGTGATGCATTTCAGGGTTCTATCTGCATTTTGTTGATAATCAAAGCCCTCCGGGAACGACTTTCTATTTATCCCCAGCTTCAGGTATTCCCTCCAATGAGGAGATCTTCGCTCGTTCAAGGCCTGAAAATCATCGCACCATACCAATAGCGAGTCTTCAAGAGCTCCGGTAACCGGTATATGAAGCCTTAGAAAGGCTTGATCAGAAGGAATTGCATATGTATCTATGAAAGGCCAGTCCAGCACTGAATTTTCCTCGAAATTCTCCCTGTAGTTTTGCAACTTCTCGTATTGTCCTCGCAATCTTACATCATAGGTCGATTCATCAAATATTCTGTTGGATGAGTATCCTGCATTCAGGAGAAAAAGTGTCAGAAAGGTATAAAGGGGAAGAAGGATCGCCAGGAACCATCTCGAGGTGTATTGAATCAGGGTATAATAAATCCCACGGTAGAGGAAAGCGAAACTGATCCATCCCATAAACTTATAGATGGGAAAGTAGAGCTTTTGAAACCATTTGCTCCTGACCTTTTTAAAGATTCCCAACGTGAAGAAATCGATCATGTACACACCACAGAAAATCAAGAATATGATCGTAAGACCGGTAAGAAAAATCCATAGGATCTCACTATCAAAAAAATTTCCAATTCCGTTGATAATGACCATTGTTATTATCAGAACAGAGGTGACGGAAAAACAGAACGCAAAAAGAGTCAAAAAGGAAAAAGCAAAAATTGAACTGGAGAGGCGGTCAATCCTATCAATATGCTTGTCAAGGTCAAAGAAATTCTCGAGATAGCGAGTGAACTTGCCCTCATAGATACTGCTGTCTGCGTCCTTCTTAAAAACCGATCTTAGTCCAACCAACGAAAGCCAGTAAAACCTCAGAATGAAATGAGCAATGATGCCCAATGGAAGAAGTTTAGAGGTGAACAGACTTATTATAGCTAGAATGATCAACCACTCATTATTGGACGCTACATTGTTGTTGAGCATCGAGAAGATCATCTCATCGACCACATTGCCAACCTTAATGGAAGCGAACACTATAGCTGCTGAGATCAGAAGCTCCAGTTCGCTACTTTGCTTAAATAGCCAGTTAGCATTACGGTTTTGGTCGGTCATTTAGCTAAATCTTTCCCTTTAACTATGATCTTGGACACCAAAAGTAAATGTTCTTGCCATATTGGTTTTAGATGTATGAAGGTTCAAGTATTTTCACAAAAAAAAGTCATATGCTAATTGCGACTATAACTGCGCTGACCATTCTTTTACTCGGGGGAAACGGTGACTTCGAGTATCTGCTTCTTCAGGATGGTGATAAAATTTTCAAGGAGGTGATCACGGATAAGGATCTACAGAAGAAGGTAATAAACACTCTTAAACCCATCAGAAAAAGCATTCAGGGTCATAAGTCAAATATTGAGGGTTCTTTCAAGGCCATTGAGAAAATGTCGGTGGAATATGCAGACCAGAGTGAGGCGATGCGGAAAGAATTCGATCTGATCATGAAAGAACTCAAGGCCGGAGAGTATGATATCATTAAGGGAAGGCTCGAGCTTGCAAAGATCCTTCCGGATAGCGTTTGGGATGACCTGGAAGTGGCAGTTGAGGGCAGTTTTGATGATACCAAGGTTCAGGATATTGAAACCACAATTCAGTTCAATATTGATGCGATGGTAGAGGCAATAAACGAGAACATAGAGGATGACGCTCGAAGGAAAAGGGTTATGGCCGATCTGGAACAGTTTCAAACAGATCTGGGATTGGTTACTGAAGAGCTTCTCAGGGCAAGCCCCTCTTCAAATCCTGTTTTTAGGGATCAAGCCGCGGATAAGATTGCCCTTGAAAAGATGTATTACTCCTTGAATAATTCCCTCACCAAAGCCCTTGAGTCAGGTGGGCAGTTTTATGCCAAGGCAAGGAGCATGTCTATGAAATCCGAATGGGATAAGATGGTCCCCGCTTATAAGTCCAAGGCCAAGGGTAAATGATCAGTCAAATTTCAGATGCCTGACAGATCTTCCAACCTGTTGGATCTCTTTTAGGGAATCGATACCGATCAGGATCTGTTCCCTGACAAATTCTTCACTGACCTTTTTGTCGCTTTTCCTTGTCTTTACACCTTCCGGAACCATAGGCTGGTCTGATACCAATAGGAGGGCGCCTACAGGAATCTGATTTGCAAACCCTGCCGTGAAAAGAGTGGCGGTCTCCATATCGATTGCGAGGGCCCGGATCTTTCTTAAGTATGCTTTGAACTCGTCATCATGCTCCCAAACTCTTCTGTTGGTTGTATAGACCGTTCCGGTCCAATAATCCTTATGGTGGTCCCTAATCGTTGAAGACACTGCTCTTTGAAGATTAAAAGCAGGTAGGGCTGGTACTTCAGGTGGAAAATAATCATTTGATGTTCCTTCTCCACGGATCGCCGCGATTGGAAGGATCAGGTCGCCAATTTTGCTTCGCTTCTTCAAACCACCGCACTTGCCCAGGAATAGTACGGCCTTTGGATTAATGGCCGTCAAGAGATCCATGATTGAGGCGGCATTTGGGCTGCCCATGCCGATATTGACCATTCTAATTCCATTTGAAAAAACCGAAGGCATGGAGTTGTCAATACCCTCGATCTCAACTTTGTTTAGCCTGGCGAATACTTCAAGGTATTGTTGAAAATTGGTTAGCAGAACGTATTTACCAAAGTTCTTGGTCTCAATTCCCGTGTATCTGGGTAACCAATCCTCAACAATTTCCTTTTTTGATTTCAATGTGATCTATTTGGTTTTCACTGGATCAGGAGGTCTAGACGGAAGCTTTCTAGGCTCTTTTTCCATCATCTTAAGTATCTCCTGTATACCTCTTTCAAGCTGAGGATCCTTTCCGGCAATAACTGAAGCAGGATCATTCTCAACTTCAATATCCGGCGAAACGCCTTCTCCTTCTATTATATAGGAGCCATCGGTGTCATTGGTAGCTTCTAACGGAACAGCCATATTTCCACCATCTATCAGGGGTCTTTGTCCATGGTATCCAACCGTTCCACCCCAGGTCCTTTTTCCGATCAATGGTCCCAATCCTGATTTGCGGAACCTGTGAGGAAAAATATCCCCATCTGATGCTGAGGTTTCACTGATGAGGCAGACCATATGGCCATGGAACACGCTGTAAGGATAAGTTCTTGGTTCATCAGATTGGTATCCAAATCTTGTTCCAAGAAGTTTTGAATCAAGCCGCTCAATGATCATCTGGGAAACATTTCCACCACCGTTTCCTCTATCGTCAACAACCATTCCCTCTTTTCTTATCTGTGGATAATACCATTTGATGAATTCATAGATCCCGCTTGCCCCCATATTTGGGATGTGGATGTACCCAATTCGACCACCTGATTTTTCATCTACCATCTTGCGGCATGCATCGGTCCATTCTTTGTACTTAAGATTGGACTCGCTAAAGATCGGATTATATTGGACCTCTCTGCTCCCTGATATTGAAGCAGTGGAATTAAGGGTCAGGGTGATTGGATCGGTTTTATGCTGAAGTAGCCGGTAAGGGTTGTCGTTTCCATTCAATTCTTCACCA
>JANQSY010000136.1 GCA_028279065.1 Cytophagales bacterium | reverse complement strand
GACTTGTGGTCTCCTACAGAGATGACCTATCCTTCGTTATGGCTGATATTCCCGGAATCATAGAAGGTGCTGCAGAAGGAAAAGGTCTCGGACATCGATTTTTGAGGCATATAGAACGTAATTCTTTGCTTCTTTTTATGGTCTCAGTCGACAGCGATGATATTCAAAAGGAATACGATACCCTGGTCAATGAACTGAAAAAGTACAATCCCGACCTGGTTAAAACACCAAGGATACTGGCATTGACAAAAGCTGATATGTTGGATAAGGAACTTATGGAGGAGATGGAAAGCAAAACAAAACTGGACATTCCCTATTGCTTTATTTCATCAGTCAGCGGATTTGGGATCCCGGAGCTAAAGGATATGATCTGGGAAAAGCTCAAATAAGCTTCTGCCAAAGTGTCATTTAATCGACATTGGCAAAGGATTTGACGAATGATTACTGGAAAATTTTGAAGATAAATGCCCGAAAACAAAAAGAAGAAAGGCGAAGAGGTTCATGAGGAAATGATCCTTGATGAGGAAGCGACCAAGGAATTGGAGGAAAAAGAGCAAGTAGACACCCCTGAGGAAGTTGAAGAAGAGGTAAAAGAACACGAAAAGGAGGAAAAACCCAGGGAAGTTATCCTTGAGGAAGAATTAGCTGATTACAAGGAAAAATACCTCAGGTTGTATTCTGAGTTTGAGAACTTCAGAAGACGGACCAATAAAGAAAGGTTTGACACCATTGCCCAGGCAAATGAAAAATTATTGATTGATATCCTGCCTGTAATGGACGATTTCGAGCGTGCTGAAAAGGTTCTTGATGAGAGCAAGGATCTTGAAGCCCATTCCAAAGGCATTGAGCTGATCCAGAAAAAATTCAAAACCATTTTGGAATCAAAGGGGATAAAAAAAATGGAGGTCATCGGGAAGGATTTTGAGCCCGATCTACATGAGGCCATTACACAGATCCCAGTGGAGAATAAGAAGCAAAAAGGAAAGGTGGTAGATGTAATTGAGGAAGGCTATTTCCTTAATGATAAGGTGTTGCGATTTGCAAAGGTTGTAGTGGGGCAAGCATAGATAATGGCAAAGAGAGATTATTATGAGGTTCTGGGTGTAGCCAAGGGAGCATCAACCGATGAGATCAAAAAGGCATATCGGAAGATCGCTCTGAAATACCATCCGGATAAGAATCCTGGAGATAAGGAAGCGGAAGAAAAATTCAAGGAGGCAGCTGAGGCCTATGAGGTCTTGAGCAATGCCGATAAAAAACGCCAATACGATCAATTTGGACATGCCGGAATGGGTGGTGGGGGATTTGGTAGAGGTGGAGGAATGTCAATGGATGACATCTTTTCTCAATTTGGAGATATTTTCGGAGGAGGAAGCCCATTTGAAAGCTTCTTTGGGGGCGGATCCACAGGAGGTAGGAGACAAAGAAAAGGCACCAACCTCAGAATAAGATTGAAGCTTAGTCTGGAGGAAATGGCGGAAGGGGTGGAAAAAAAGGTCAAGGTGAAGAGATTGGTGATGGCCGAGGGTGTGACCTATAAAACCTGCCCCGCCTGTAAGGGAACCGGCCAGATACAAAAGGTTGTCAATACCATGCTCGGACAAATGGTTTCAGCCACAACATGTGGCCATTGCCATGGTTCAGGGCAGGTGATAGATCAAAAGCCACCAGGGGTTGACGGATCCGGTCTTCAGACTGTTGAAGAAGTAATCCCGATAAAGATCCCTGCCGGAGTCGCTGATCAGATGCAGCTATCTATGAGTGGGAAAGGAAATGAGCCCGCAGGAGGTGGAAGGGCCGGAGACCTGATCCTTTTGATAGAAGCAATCCCTCACAAGGAATTATACAGGGAAGGTGCCAATGTGCATTTCGACCTTAGTCTGAATTTCGTCGATGCCGCCTTGGGCGCCGAAATAGAAGTGCCAACTATCAATAGCAGGGTAAAAGTTAAGGTTGCCCCTGGAACTCAATCAGGCAAGATCTTAAGGTTGAAGGGAAAGGGATTACCAGATCTGAATGGATATGGAAAGGGAGATCAGCTGATCCATGTAAGCGTCTGGACCCCAAAGAAGCTATCCGAAGAAGAGAAGAAAGCTCTTCTCAAACTTAAAGAAAGTCCAAATTTTAAACCCAACCCCAACGGCTCGGAGAGTAGTTTTTTTGCTAAAATGAAGGGGATCTTTGAGTGATCTCAGACAAGATAGGCCAGCTCCTCCCCTTTTTTGTCCAGTACCACCTCAACGTGTTCATCAAGGGTAGTTCCAAGGCTTAGTCCCACATAGTCGGGAGTGACCGGAAAGGATTTGTGGTCCCTGTTGATCAATACGCATACCTGAAGCTTTTTGAGCTTATATTCCAGAAGTGGTTTCATGGCAAAGGCAAGGGTTCTGCCCGAATGAAGCACGTCATCAACAAGAATTATGGATTTCCCTTTGATGTCCGATTTTCCAAGTTCAAGTCTTATCTCATCCTTCAAAGGATCCTTCTTGTCCAGTTGGATGCTGCCAAGATGAAAGGGAATGGACTGGATCTTTTTTAATTCCTTGAGCAAAAGCTTGGCAAGCAACTCCCCCTGGGACTTGATCCCCAGTAATACCAACTCCTTCTCCTCAAAATGGTTCTCATAGATTTCAAAGGCCATCCTTTTTACCTTTTTTTGGATCTGGTCAGAATCGAGTATCAATGTTGCGTTCTTAGGGATGCTCAAAATCAAAGCTTAAGAAGCCAAAAATAACATTTCAGAGATTTGCCCAGTTCATTACTTCAAAAATTAAGGGCAGTGCTTTTTTAGAACAAATCTGCATCACATGGCAATTACCAATAATTTCCAAATTCTATTTAACTGAACATTGTTCAGAATTGTTTGAAAGTCCTTTTTTTGGGTTGCAGATAATACACCCCGAAACCCAATGAAATGAAAATGTGGTTTAGAATATTGCCAGTTGTCTTGACCATCTTCTTTTTGTGCTGCGAGGAAAACAATGAGAATGCTCAGGAATCTTCATCGAAAAACGGGCCGACCTCCAAATTTGGCAAGATAGTCCACGAGCTATCGAAAGAATTGGAAATGATCACACCAAAACTTTTACCGCATAATCCGAATATTTCAGTTGAGCAGTATTTCCTGACTGATGTTTCCTCACCTTCCCAACCCTGCATGTTGGAGCTCAAGCTGGTTTCTTCCGAGGAATCAGCCCCAGATCCTTGGGTGGAAGAAAGGTCTTATACCTTCTTTATCCAAGGGCTCGATAGTGTCCTGGGAGATCAGTATGTGACCCTCTATTTTGCCGGACTGGAAGCAGCCGTAGGTTCTGCATATACCGAGTACCGGGACAGAGACAGCAATACAAGGGATGCCCGGCTTTTTTATCGCGAGGACATAGGGTTTTATTTCCTGA